>NZ_JBHHMJ010000141.1:0-25961 GCF_042136455.1 Stenotrophomonas sp. 3diitr2024 | reverse complement strand
CGGCCGCTGGCCGGCAACCTTGTGATGCTTGCGGAGGTCATGGGGAGCCGGCCAGCGGCCGGCACTACCAGAAGGCCTTCCATCCCCACTTTCCCGGCCTTCGTCGCAGCCCGCTTGCTTACCCGGCGGGCCGCCCTATGCTCGGCTCACCCCCTTCCTCCAAGGCGCCGCCGTGTTCGCCAGCCTTTCTCTCCTGTTACGTCATCTGCTGGCCTGGGCTGCGGCGCTGTTCGTCGCAGGCATGGTCTGGAGCGGCATCTTCAGTGGCATGAACGATGGCCCGGGCTGGATTTTCGGCCTGCTGGCGATGTTCCTGATCATTTCCGCGCTGGGCAGTGCCATCACCCATATCCGCCGGGTCTGGCTGGTGGCCGGTCGCCTGGATGCCACCACCTTGTCCGGGCGCCAGCGCCGCCAGATAGAACTGCCGATGGACGCCGGCCACGCGTTCTCGGTAGTGGAAGCGGCGATCGCCGAACTACCCCGCGTGGAGGATGTGGAAAGCTCGGCCGGCAGCCTGCAGGTGCGCGCCTATGTTCGCCGCGTGGATCTCTGGAATGGGCGTCAGCCCTCGCGCTGGAACCTGCCGGCGCGGCTGGCGATCAAGCGCAACAGCGTGCTGGCAACGGTCACGCCGGGGCAGGGCACCAGCACCGTTACCCTGCTGTTCGAACCCGATGCTGGCTGGTGGGCCGACCTGCTGGCGCTGGACGAGGGCAGCAACTTCGAGAACGCCGAAGCAGTCACCCGTGCGATCAGTCGCCGCGTCGCCGACCAGCGCCGCGACGAACAGGCTGCGGCCGAACAGACCCAGGTGGAAAAGGAACTGTCGGTGGCGCGCTTGAACCTGTTGCATGCGCAGGTGGAACCGCACTTCCTCTACAACACGCTGGCCAATGCGCAGGTGCTGACCCGCACCGACCCGGCACGGGCCGAGCAGATGCTCGGCCACCTGATCCAGTACCTGCGCAGCTCGTTGCCACAGGTGGACGAATCGGTGTCCACGCTGGGCGTGGAGCTGGAACGCACCCGCGCCTACCTGGAGATCCTGCGCATCCGTATGGGCGCACGGCTGGCGGTGGAAGTGCAGGTGCCCAACGAACTGCATGGCGTGCACCTGCCGGCGATGGCGCTGCAGACGCTGGTGGAAAACGCGATCAAGCATGGCCTTGAACCCAAGCCCGGCGGCGGCACGATCTGGATCCTGGCGCGCGGCTTCGACGACCACGTGACGGTGACCGTGGCCGACGATGGGCTCGGCTTCGGCCAGGGCACCAGTGGTACCGGCATCGGCCTGAAGAACCTGCGCGAGCGCCTGCGCTTGACCTGTGGCGAGCAGGCCGGCGTGGCGATCGTCGCCAACTTCCCCAGCGGCGTGGCAGCGACGATGACCCTGCCGCAGTCGCACAAGGAGCGCAGCCATGCCGCTTGAAGCCCTGATCGCCGAAGACGAGGACCTGCTGCGGCAGTCACTGGTGGAGCAGCTGGGCCGGCTGTGGCCGGACCTCGCGCTGGTGGCCGAGTGCGAGGATGGTGCCAGCGCGCTGGAGCAGCTGGCCGAGAAGCAGCCGGACATCGCCTTTCTCGATATCCGCATGCCTGGCATCAGCGGCATCGAGGTGGCACGCTCGCTGTCCGAGCTGAGCCCGCGCACCCAGGTAGTGTTCGTCACCGCCTACGACCAGTACGCCATCGATGCGTTCGAGCAGGGCGCGATGGATTACCTGTTGAAGCCGGTCAGCGACGAGCGCCTGCTGGCCACCCGCGAGCGCATCCTGTCGCGGCTGCCATCGACGCGCCAGGACGATGCCGTGCTGGAGCGCCTGCTGCAGCGGTTGGGCCCATCGCAGGGCGCAGCCGAGCGCCCGCCACTGGCCTGGATCACCGCCAGCAACGGGCGCGAGACGCAGCTGATCATGCTGGAAGACGTGGCCTACTTCCGCGCGGACAACAAGTACACCACCGTGGTCACCGCCACCGGCGAAAGCCTGCTGCGCACACCATTGCGCGAGCTGCTGGAAGTGCTCGATGCGCAGCACTTCCGCCAGATCCATCGTTCGACCATCGTCAACATGAAGGCGGTGGCGGCGGTCAGCCGCGACGATACCGGGCGCGGCGTGCTGCGCCTGCGCGGGCGCACGGAGACGCTGGTGGTCAGCCAGCCGTTCATGAGCCTGTTCCGCGGCATGTAGCCGCAGCAGCATCCCCTTCACCGAGGAACGAACATGCCCCGACTGTTGATTGCGTGCATTGTCGTGCTGGCGTTGGCCGGCTGCGAAAGGTCCCGCAACACCTCGATCACGCGCACCCACGCCAACGGCGTGGACACGCTGTACAGCAAGGCTACCGTCGTCGATGGCGAGGCTCGTTTCCAGTGCATTGCCAGCAGCAGTGGTGCCTGCCACTACCTGGTGCTCGATCCGGGCTGCAGCCCCGATGCGGCGTGTACCACACCGCCGCTGCGCCGGTTCGCAGTTGCGGCAGGCAAGACCGAGGCCATGCGTGGCCTGCCCGGCGGCTTCCGCCAGTGCGTCAGCCAGGACCCGATAGAACACTGCCACCGTGAGTGATCACGGTGGCAGTGTGGGTCCCCCCGCTTCCCTGAAGGCTCAGTAGGCAGGTTGCAGTGTCAGGTCGTGATGGTGCTCGGTCTCGCCCACATGGTTGAGGCGGCCGACCAGTTCGGAGTGCTGCTTCATCCGGCCGATCTCGGTCATGATGCGGATGTCCTCGTGGCGCAGTTCGCGCCTGGCGGTGACCGCCTGCTTGTAGTCCAGCACTTCCGGGTAGTGCTCGGCCAGGTCCAGCGCCTCGGCCACGTGTTCGACGCTGTCGGCCTTGGAACTGATGCGGGCGCGGCTGTTGAACGCCTTCATCCAGCGCTCGAAGCCGGCCTGCTGATCGAACATGTTGGCCATGAACCAGATCACGAACAGGATCGAGACCCACGAACCGAACACGATCACCACGCGGGTGAAGGTGATATGGAAGTCATCGCGCCACAGGTAGTTGGCGATCAGGCCCAGGATCAGCAGCGAGGCCGCCTGCCAGCCGACGATCGAGGCGATCAGCCACTGGCACTTGGCCTGGGCCAGCACCGCCACTTCATCGCGGATCTGCTGCTCGCTCAGGTTGCGCCAGTGCGCCACCTGTTTGTCGAACGGGCTGCTGTAGAGCTCGTTGTCGCGAAGCAGAATTCCCAAACCCTTGAACAAAGCAATCATGGCTGGCTCCTTGTGGAACGTGCGTCGATCAGCATTGGACGGTGTGGCAGGTCCAGTTCTAGCACTTCCAGCGGGCCGTGCAACGGGGGCAATGCCAAGCGGCGCAAGGGTTTGCCCGGCGGGGGTGAAAATTGATGCATTGCATCATCGCAGTCGCAGCCTGCGACAGGATGTCGCAGGGTGAAACGTGCTGCGGCCGCACATGAAACCGTCGCTGAGCGGGGAGGCTCGCCGCCGGAGGCGTGATCGCCGAGAATCGGAGCCAACCGCGCAAGACGCGACTGTTCTTCCGCCTTTCCTGGACCTGTGATGCCGGCTTTGCTGCAGCGACTCTCCCGCCCCGTCACCGCGCCGATCCGACGCTGGGTACTGGACGCCTTCCCGCGCGGCCAGAGCGGCATCGATTACGACCATCCGCAGGGCGACCCGGGCTGGTTCGGCCCGGACAGCGTCACCTGGCGGCTGCACGCCGAATTCCCCTCGATGCTCGCCGGTGGCCTGTGCGCGCTGATGCTGCAGACACTGCACCCACGCGCGCTGGCCGGGGTCTATGACCACTCCAATTTCCGCCAGGACCTGGTGGGTCGGCTGCGCCGCACCACGGCCTTCGTTGCCGGCACCAGCTATGCGCCCAGCGGCGAGGTGGAGGCGCTGGTGGCCAGGGTGCGCCGCATCCATGCGCAGATCCGCGGGCAGACCGCGCAGGGCGAGCCCTACGCCGCCGACGATCCGCAACTGCTGACCTGGGTGCACGTGACCGAAGCCTTCGGTTTCCTGCAGGGTTTCCGACGCTACGGGCGCGAGGTGCCGGCGCACATCGCCGATCGCTATTACGACGAGTACCGTTGCGTGGCCGAGGCACTGGGCGCGGTGGATGTGCCGCGCAGCGAAGCGGAAGTGGCGGCGTACTTCTGTGCACGTCAGCCGGAGCTGCGTGTGGATGAGCGCTCGCGCGAGGTGCTGGAGGTGCTGTCCGGCGTGCGCCTGCCGGTACCGGTGCCGGGGCTGTCGCGCGAGGTGTTCCTCGGTGCGGGCGCGGCGCTGCTGCCGGACTGGGCCGAAGGCATGCTTGAACGCAGTGGCCGCCAGCGCGCGCAGGCGGCGGCGTCTGCGAAGCTGATGCAGGGCATGGCGCCGCTGTTCCGCCGCGCACTGCCCGATGGCCTGGCCAGTCGCGCCTGTGCACGCATGGGCGCTCCGGTGGAGATCCTGCGCGAGTGGCCCGCGGTTGCCTGGTAGGTGCCAAACTTGGTTGGCACGCCTTTCACGCGGTGCCGCGGAAGCGCCAACCAAGGTTGGCAGCTACCCGCAAGTGAAACGGGCGCCTTGCGGCGCCCGTTCCGGTTACATCACCACACCTTGACCCGCTTGTCCGGGGCCAGGTACAGCTTCTGGCCTTCCTTCACCTCGAACGCCGGGTACCAGGCGTCGATGTTGCGCACGGTCAGTGCGCGGAACTGGCCCGGTGCATGCACATCGGTCAGCAGCGAGTTGCGCAGCGCCTGCTCGCGGCTCTTGCTGCGCCAGGCCTGGGCGAAGCCGAGGAAGAAGCGCTGGTCCGGGGTGAAGCCTTCCAGGGTCTGGCCCGGCTTGCCCTGCAGCGACAGCTGGTAGGCATCGTAGGCGGTGCCCAGGCCGGCCACGTCGGCGATGTTCTCACCCAGGGTCAGCTTGCCGTTCACATGCACGCCCGGGAACGGCTCGTAGCTGCTGAACTGCGCGGCCAGCGCATCACCGGCGGCGTTGAACTGCTTCAGGTCCTCGGGGGTCCACCAGTTGTGCAGCTTGCCGGTTTCATCGAACAGCGCACCGGCGTTGTCGAAGCCATGGCTGATCTCGTGGCCGATCACCGCGCCGATCGCACCGTAGTTCACCGCGTCGTCGGCGGCGCCGTCGAAGAACGGCGGCTGCAGGATCGCCGCCGGGAACACCAGGCGGTTTTCCAGCGGTACGTTCATCGCATTGATGGTCTGCGGCAGCATCGCCCACTCGCTGTGGTCGACCGGCTTGCCCAGCTTGGCGATGTTGCGCTGGTACTCGAACAGCTCGGCGCGCTGCGCATTGCCCAGCGGGTCATCACGGCGAATCTCAAGGCCGGTGTAGTCGCGCCACTTTTCCGGATAGCCCATGCCCACGGTCAGGCCGGCCACCTTCGCCTTGGCGCTCGCCTTGGTCTGCGGCGACATCCACGCCAGCGCGTCGATGCGCTTGGCGAAGGCGGCAATGATGTTCTTGGCCATCTCGTCCGCGCGTTCCTTGGTCTTCGCGTCGAAGTGCTTTTCGACGTAACGCTTGCCGATCGCTTCGCCGACGGCATGGTTGGCATCATCCACGGCGCGCTTCCAGCGGTCGCTCTGCTGCGGCGTGCCGCTCAGCGCGGTGCCATGGAAGGCGAAGCGGGCATCGGCGAACTTCTTCGGCAGGTAGGCGGCGGCACGGTCCAGCGCGTGGAAGGCCAGGTAGTCCTTCCAGGCGTCCAGCGGCTCGGTGGCGACCAGCCTGGACAGGCCGGCCACGGCCTTGGGCTGCCACACGATGAAGTCCTGCTGGTTGCCCAGCGCGGCCGCATCGAGGAACGCGCTCCAGTCCATGCCGGGCGCCTTGGCATTGAAGTCGGCCTGGGTCCACGGATTGGCACCCTTGGTCACATCATTGGTTTCTTCCTGGGTGGCATGCGCCTGCGCGATCTTCGTTTCCAGCGCCAGGATGCGCTGCGCCTTGCCAGCCGGGTCGGCCACACCGGCCAGTTGCAGCATCTGCGCGATGTAGGCCTGGTACTGCTTGCGCAGCTCGGCCATGCGGCCATCGCCCAGGTAGAAGTCACGGTCGGGCATGCCCAGCCCGCCCTGCACCAGGTACGGCGCGGTGCGGTCCGGCTGCAGCAGGTCCACCGAGACCCACAGGCCGAACAGGCGGTCGGTGTAGAAGTTGGTGGCGTTGAGCAGGTCGACGTCGGCGCGCAGGTCGCCGCCGAGGGCGCGGGCCAGCCCGGCCTTGTCGGCGATCGCATCGATGGCCTTCAGCTGCGGCTGCACCGGCGCCAGACCGCGCTGCTCGATGCCAGCCTCGTCCATGTAGGCGGCGTAGTAATCGCCGATCAGCTTGTCGTCACCGCTGGCCTTGGTGTTGCCGGCCGCCCCTTCAAGGATGGCGCGGGTGTCGGCCAGGGTCTTCTCGGCAATGACGTTGAAGCTGCCGAAGCGCGAGCGGTCGGCCGGAATCTCGGTGTTCTTCACCCAGGAGCCATTGGCGAAGCCGAAGAAGTCGTCGCCGGCGGCGATGCTGCGATCCATGCCGCTGGCATCGAAGCCGAAACTGCCCAGCATCGGCTTGGCCGCAGCGGGGGCGGCATCGGCCGGCGCGGTGGCACCGGCGGCCGGTTCGGCCGGGCGGTCACAGGCGGCCAGGGACAGGCTGGCAACGATGGCCAGCGCCAGGGTGGGACGGCGCAGCTTGGACATGGACTTCTCTTGCAGCGGAAAACCCCAAGTCTAATCCGCTCCGGCGCCACTGGCCGCGTCCTTGCGCCGCCCGTCCTGTGCAGGATCTGGCTGAACGCGCAGACGCGATCTTCACGCCGTCACCGGGGTGGTGCATGCTGGACCCTGGAGCCCTGCGCGGACACGGGGAGGTGGCCATGCGGGGGCGGGTCAGGCGTCAAGAATGGCGTCCACCGGCCGTTGAGGTCGGGGACGTGGAGGATTCGTTCGCGCATGAAGCCAGCCGACTGCACAAGGAAGATCAACCGATGCCCGCGCTGAAACGGGCGTTGGCCCGCCCGCTGCGCGCCATTACCTGGGGCGGAGTGCTGCTGGGCGTGCTGCTGGTAACCGGCCTGACCCTCATGCTGGTCAATGACTACCACCGCCGCCTGGAAGCGGCACAGCGGCAGAGCCGGGCGCTGGCGGTGGGCAGCGAGCGCCTGCTGGCGCTGGAACTGCGCAACCTGGAGCGCGCCCTGTCCGGCATCGCCGCCGACGCCGCCGAGCTGTTCCGCAGCGTGCCGGCGCAGGCGCCGGCCTTGATGGATGCCTCCATCGGCGGCGTGCTGGGCCGGCATGCCGAACTGCACAGCATCGCCGTGCTCGACCGCCATGGCCGACCGTTGACGGCCGGCGAGGGCGACCTGCAGCTGCCGCTGTGGACCGACCCGCAGCGTCGTGGCCAGGGCAGCGCTTTGTACATCGGCCCGCCGCAGCGGGCCAGCGATGGCGGTTGGGTGGTGCCGTTGGCGCTGCCGATGGCCGGCGAACGCTGGCTGCTGGCACGGCTGCGCTGTGGCGAACTGCAACGCATCGTCGGCGGCCTCGATGTCGGCCCCAACGGACTGGTCTCGATCAGCGATGCCGAGGGTTACATGCTGGCCCGCGTGCCTGATCCGCACGGCACGGTGGGCCGCCGCTACGACCTGCCGCGCCGTGACCTGCTCGGCACGCAGGCGGTGGTCGAGCTGGGAAGCGTGCCGGGTGTGGTCGACGGCGTACCGCGCATCATCACCATCAGCACGCTGGAACACAGCCCGCTGGCGGTGCAGGTCGGCCTGGCCGACGAAGACGTACTGGCGCCGTGGTGGCCGTACCTGCAGGCGTCGGTGGCGATCGTACTGGCTTACATCGCGGTGTTGCTGGTGCTGCTGTACGCCGTGCGGCGCAGCACCCGCAGCCAGCAGGCCATGGCCGAGGAGCTGAAAACAGGCCACGCCGAGCTGCGTCTTGCGCACCAGGTCGGTCGTGTCTGTACCTGGTACGTGGATGAGGACGCCGCACTGCTGCGCTGGTCGCCGCTGGCGCGCGAGATCTTTGGCGTGCAGACCGATGCGCTGCCGGTGGCCGATTTCTTCGCACGCGTGCACCGCGACGATGCCGCGCGCCTGCAGCATGCCTTTGACCAGGCATTCGCCGGCAGCGCCGTGCTCGACCAGGTGTTCCGCCTGGTATTGCCCGGGGGCGAGGTGCGCTGGGTGGGCGCACGTGGGCAGCGGGTGGAAGTGGCCGACAGCGAGCGGCGCATGATCGGCGCGCTGACCGACCTGAGTGAGCGTTACCAGGCGCGCGAGCAGGTGAGCGAGGTCGAGCGCCGCTTCCGGCTGCTGTTCGACCGCAATCCTGCACCGTTCTGGGTGTTCGACCCGGATACGCTGCGCTTCATCGAGGTCAACGACGCTGCGGTGCGCCAGTACGGCTACAGTCGCGACGAGTTTCTGTCGATGAGCATCCTCGACATCCGCCCGCGCGAAGGCTGGGACGAAGTGCGTGGTGCCATCCAGCGCGCACAGGTGGGCGATCCACCCGACGCGACCGTGCGCCTGCACCGGCGCAAGGACGGTAGTGTGTTCGAGGTGCGCGCACACCTGTCCAAGCTCGATTTCGACGGACAACCCGCGTGCCTCGTGCTGGCCGAGGATGTCAGCGAACGGCTGGCCTACGAGCGTGACCTGGCCTATCGGGCACGGCACAACCCGGCCACTGGCCTGCTCAACGTGCGCGCCCTGACCGAACAGCTGGACGAGCAGCAGCAGGGCTACACCATCGCCTTCGTGCAGTTGCGTGGCCTGCAGCTTGTGGCCGATACGCTGGGCCGTGAGATCGGCGATGCGGTGCTGCAGTCGATGGCGACCCGGCTCGGTGGACTGGGGGCGCGTTGCGGCACGCTGGCATTCCAGCCGGCGGAAGACTTCGTGTTCGCGATCGGGGCCGAGCACGATACCCAGCGCGTGCTGGATGACCTGCTGCAGATCGTGTCAGCGCCGATGCGTGGCAAGGATTCACTGCACCAGTTCGAACCGCGCATCGGTGTGGCCGTGCACACTGCCGGTGACGGCCACAGCGCCGAGCAGGTGATCGGCATGGCCGCGCAGGCCGCGCACGCGGCGCGTGCCGAGGGCAACGTGGTGGTCTGGTTCGATGCGGCAGTGACCACGCGGCTGGCCGACCGCCTGCGCCTGGCCGGGCGCATCCATGCCGCCATCGACAACGAGTTCCAGCTGTACTTCCAGCCGATCCGGCACGCCAGCGATGGCAGCCCGGCCGCGCTGGAGGCCCTGCTGCGCTGGCCGCAGGCCGATGGCAGCTTCATCCCGCCCAACGAGTTCATCCAGCTGTGCGAGGACACCGGGTTGATCCTGGCACTGGGCCGCTGGGTGATCCGCGCCGCGGCGAAGGCACAGCGGCGGCTGGTCGAGGCCGGTTGGGGCGAGCTGCCGATCGCGGTCAACGTGTCGGCAGTGCAGTTCTTCAACAGCGACCTGGTGGCCGAGTTCACCCGCGTCCAGCAGGAGTTCGGACTGGCCCGCGGCGCACTGCACGTGGAGCTGACCGAGAGCAGCCTGATGCGCAAGCCGGCGCAGGCGATGCAGACCATGCAGCGCCTGCACGAGCAGGGCATCAGCGTGTCGCTGGACGATTTCGGCACCGGCTATTCCAGCATGTCCTACCTGCAGCACCTGCCGCTGGACATCCTGAAGATCGATCGCAGTTTCGTCGCCGACGTGGAAACCAATCCGCGCAACGCCTCGATCTGCCGCGCATTGCTGTCGCTCGGCCACAGCATGGGCCTGACCATCATCGCCGAGGGCGTTGAAACGCCGGGGCAGCTGGACTGGCTGGCCGCGCACGGCTGCGACCAGGTGCAGGGCTACCTGCTGGGGCGGCCGGCGCCGCTGGAGCGGATCATCGACGCGCTGGATGAGGTGGCCGCCTAGGTGGTAGTGCCGGCCGCTGGCCGGCATTCCCCTTCAATCGGCCGGGTCAGGCCTCGGCTTCTTCCGGTTCGTTGGCCTGCTGGCGGCTGCGCTCGGGCAGCTTCAGGCGCTTGCCCTCTTCGTCGTACTCGATCAGCAGCACGCCGGAGTCGTGGCGGCCGCTGATTTCGACGAAGCAGGCGCCGCCGATGAACGGTTCCAGCGTCATCACCGACTTCAGCGGGGTGGCAACCACCATCTGGAAGCCGAAGTTGTCGAAGATGTTCATTGCCAGTGCGGTGAACTCGTTGTCGGCCTTGTCGAAGGCCTCGTCGAGCACGACCGCGGCGTAGCTGGGCAGCTGGCTGTCGGCGCCGCCGAGCTGGTAGCGCAGCGCAGCCGCCAGGCAGGTAGTGGCCAGCTTCTGGCGCTGGCCACCGGACTTGCCGGCGCCGCTGCGGTAGATCTCGACCTGCTGGCGCGTTTCCGCATCCAGCTCGACGCCGATGAACTCCACGTGCATGCGCACGTCCAGCACCAGCTCGCGCCAGCGCTTGTCCTCGCCTTCCTGCGAGCCGAGGCGGTTGACCAGCTGGCGCAGCACGGCGAACTGCGACTCGGCCAGCTCGCGCTGCTCGGTCTGCTGCTGCGACAGCACCTCGCGCAGCTGCAGGTGGAACTCAGCGACCTCCGGCAGGCGGCGATCGCTCAGTTCGATAGTCAGCAGCGTGCCACGGTTGAACGGCACCTGCTCCAGGCTGGCGTTCACCTCGTCCAGGCGCTGGCCGATCGACTTGCGGGCCTCTGCGCTGTGGCGCTGCAGGGCCAGCAGGTTGTTCTTGCTCTGGTTCTGCAGCAGGTCGAAGAAGCGCTCTTCGTGCTGTGGCAGGCCGTCGCGTTCCAGCCGTTCGAGGCGTGCGAGGAAGTCCTCGGCCGAGGCCACCGACACGGTGAAGTCGCCCGACTCCTCCGGCCACTGCTGGATGAAGCGACGGAAGCAGCCGATCAGCTGGTTCTCGATGCGGTTGAGGTCCTGCTGCGAGGACGACAACTGCTCGTTCAGCGCGTTGCTGACCTGGCGCATGTGCGCTTCGAGCGTTTCCAGGCTGAGCGGCCCCTGTTCCTGCAGGCGCTCGGCGAGGCCGGCTTCCTGCTCCTGGGCCAGGCTCGGCAGCACCAGTGCGCGGCTCTGCTGGCGTGCGCGGTCAAGGCGATCACGTTCCTTGACCAGCTGGCCGCGCTCGACGCGGACGTCTTCATAGGTGCGGCGGGACTGCTCGATGTCGGCGCGCACGGCGTCGATCTGCTTGGCCAGCTTGGCGAGATCGGCGTTGCCTTCGCGCAGGTCGCGCAGGGTGGCTTCGATATCGCTCAGGCGCTGCTGCGGAGCGGCGATGTCGATCTCGTTCCAGCTGATGCTGACCAGCTCGTGGCATGCCAGGCGGCGTTCGTTGTCGCGATCACGCTGCCCGCGCAGGCGCGCGATGTCGGTCTCGCAGCTGGCGATGCGCTTGGCCAGTTCCTGTGCTTCGCGCTCGAAGGCGCCCACCTTGTCGTGGTTGTTGAAGCCGAGGATCCAGCGACGGCGGTCGCCCACCGCACTGCGGTCGTCCTTCTCGAAACGGTCGCCGGGATGCTTGACCTGGCCTTCGCGGGTGATGCCGCGGTCGACGTTGCGCAGCTGCCTGGCATCCACGCATTCGTAGTCGAAGCGCTTGCCCAGCTCGCGGCGCAGCCAGCTTTCGAATACATGCTCGCGCAGTTCAAGCTTGTGCAGCAGCGACTTCGCCGACGGCTCACGGGCGAATGCATCATCGTTGCGGCGCACGCGGTAGTAGGTGAAGCGCATGCCAAGGTGGGTACGGTTCACCCATTCGGCGACGTCGTTGTAATGCTTGTCGTCGACCAGCAGCGACAGCGCGAAGCCACCCAGCACGCGCTCGATGGCACCCTGCCAGCCCTGCTCTTCCGAGCGGACCTGGATCAGTTCGCCGACGAAGGGCAGTGCCGCCTCGGCGATGCCGGTTTCCTCGGCCAGGCGCGCGCGCAGCTTCTGCATCGGCGCCGGGATGTTGGAGGGCGTGCGCTGCATCGCTTCAAGTTCGGCACGGACCTCGCCGAAGCGGCGCTCGTCATCGCGCTTGCCGCCCAGGCGGTCACTGATCGCGTCGTCCAGTGCCGAGGAGGCACGCTGGCGGTCCTGCAGCTCGTTCTGTGCGCGCTCGACCAGTTCGGCGAAGCCATGGGCGTCGTCCGGCAGTTCGGCCCCCAGCTGCTGCGCCGCCTGGCGTGCCTGCTCGCGCTTGGCCTGACGGCGATCGCGCTCAGCTTCGGCACGACCCTGCTCGCGTTCCAGTTCCTCGATGCGCTCACCGCCCTGCTGGCGGCGCTGCAGCTCCAGTTCGGCCAGGCGCTCGGTGTGGTTGTCGAGCGCGGCACGGCGCTGGGCTTCTTCGCCAAGCAGGCCGCGGTCACGCACGTCCATCTCGCGCAGGCGCGCCTCGATCAGCGCTTGGCGCCGGCTTTCGCGGAAGCTGTCAACACCGAGCTTCAGCGCTTCGTCGTCGCCACGACGGCGGTGCATTTCCTTCAGATCGTTGTAGTAGGCGCGCGCCGGCAACAGGGTTTCCACCTGACGGCGGGCAGTGACCACCGCCTGGTGCGCGCCATCAAGCTCGGCAAAGTCGCTGACCAGGCGCTCGGCGGCGTCGAAGGTCTTCGGCGTGTCGAGCATGAAGTCGCGCAGGAAGACGTTGAGGTCGCCCAGGTTCTTCGCCGACTGCGTCTTGTGCAGCAGGCGCAGCGCCATCTCGTTGTCGATGCCGAGCAGGTCGCGGAAACGCTCTGCGTAGCCGGAGAACGTGTCGAAGTGGTGCAGGTCGGGCAGCTTCTGCTTCAGCTTGCGCAGGTCCAGGTCGAAGCCGCCGAGGTCCTTGGCGATGTCGAACGGGCGCTCGGCGATCATGTAGTGCTTGCGCACATCGCCGGCCGAGGTGCCGTTGCCGGAGATCCACAGCAGGCGCACCAGGCTGACCACGCGGCCATCGCCGGCGCGGTATTCCAGCACCAGCGCGGTCCAGGTCGCGCCCTTGCGCAGGTACTGGGTGGCGATTTCGCCGGTGCCGCTGTCCTGCTGGTCGGCCCACGCGCCGCGCACGTAGGACACCAGGTTGCGGTCGCGGCCACTGCGCTCGGCTTCACGTGCAGCGGCGTTGAAGTCGACGATGGCCGGTGGCGTCAGCAGCGCGGACATGGCATCGAGCAGGGTCGACTTGCCCGAGCCGGAGCGGCCGACGAACAGGAAGCCGCGCTCGGCGATCGGTACTTCGGTCAGGCCGTTGAAGGTGCCCCAGTTGTGCACCTGCAGGCGGCGCATGCGGAACTGCTGCAGGCGCGGGTCCGGCAGGCCTTCGTTGAACAGGGCGGGAGTGTGCTTGGAGATAGCCATGCGATGGTCGGGTCTCTCAGGCCTCGGCGGCCGGGGTTTCACGCAGCTGGCGGTAGACCGCCGAAAGCTGGGACACGTCTTCGGCGGAGAACAGCAGCTTCAGCGCCGGCGAGACTTCGTGGCGGTCTTCCTGGCCGCTGAGGCGGGTCAGGATGTGGTTGTCCTTCATCTTCTGCACCGCCGATGCGACGCGACGGTTGAAGCCGGCGCGGTCGGTGGACAGGTTCTTTTCGTAGATGGCCAGCGCTTCGGCCATCTCGGCGTCGGCGACCACCGCGCGGTTGCCGCGCGCATCGGCCTCGGCCAGCTGCTGGCGCAGGTACAGCAGCAGCACCGAGTCGATGAAGGTCAGCGGCGAGGTGCGCAGCAGCACCGGCGCATCGACGTCTTCGGTATCGGCCTGGCGGGTGAACGCCACGCCACTGTCGCGGTCGAGCACCAGTTCCAGGAACAGGTCGGCCAGCGACGAGCGGATGGCCGCCTCGCTGCGGATCAGCGCCGGCCACAGCTTGGCGTGGCGCAGCTGGTCGATGCTGGGGCCGATCAGCAGCTGGCACAGCGCACGGCGCGCATCCAGCGGCAGGCGCCCGGTATCGCCGAGGTAGTACACGTCGTTGCCACGGCGGGGCTGCGCCACGGCCGCCACCGGCTCGGCCTCGTAGGCGTCTTCCGCCACGTCGGCCTGCGGTGCGTCGATGGGATCTTCATGCCAGCTCATGGCGTCTCTCCTGGGTGAACCAAACCAGCGGGATGCGGGCGCGACGGATCTGGCCGTCGCCACCACGCCATTGCGCAAGCTCCTGCTCGCCGGCGATCACGTTGCCGAAGCGCGTGCCCAGCGACAGGTAGCCGATGACGCTGCCAAGACCCTGCGGCGCTTCGCGCTGCGAAAGGGCCTGGGCGATGCTGAGCCGCGGCTGCGCATCGAGAAGGTCGTGCAGGTCGCGGCGCAGGGTACGGAAGTCGATTTCGGACGAAGCGACCAGATCGCCAACGCTTTCCAGGCTGATCGCGGCTGCGTCGTTGTATTCGACGTTGCCATCGACCTGAGCGCTGCGCGGATCGTGCAGTTTCCATTGCGACCACGAGCGCAGGCGGCTGGTGGTCAGCTGCAGGTCGCGGCCGATGCCGCGTTGTGCGGGGAACTCGTCGCGCAGAGCGAGCGCTTCGGACTGCGCCTGCTTGAGCAGCTGGTTGAGGCGACGCTGTTCCAGATAGCCACGGCTCTGCACGAAGCCGCGCAGGCTGCGCGCGAAGTTCTGCAGCACATCGTGCACCTGGCCACCGCGCTCGAGCATGGTGCTGGTGAAGCCGCGCAGGAAGTTGCGTTCGTTGCGGTCCAGGCGGCGGGCGAAGCCACGCGCCAGCACCGCTTCCAGCGCGGCATCGAGCTGGGCGCTCTGCTCGGCGTCGTTGAGCAGGCGCCAGAAGGCCTGGAAGCTACGCCCGGCATCACTTTCGCCAATCACGTCCACGCCTTCGAACAGCTGCGACAGCACATCGCCGCGCTCGCCCTCGTCGTCGATGATGCGTTCGCGGAACTCGCGGTTGAGCTGCTCGAAGTCGTCGCGCACGCGGCGGAAGTCCTCGGTCAGCTCGTCGGCCAGGCCGATGATCTGGCGCGCACGTTCCAGCGCGCGCTTGCCGTCCAGCGCGATCACACGGCCGGCGCCGACACGGGCGATCTCGGCGTCGATCCGGTCGCGCTCGTCGCGCAGCGCCGACAGGCGGGCGTCCGGATCGGATTCGGTCTGCGCGGCCAGCTGCGAGAGCTGTTCGATGACCAGCGCCAGCCGGCTCTCGGTGGCGGCCACACGGGCCTGCTCGAGGCCGTCGGCGAATCGGATCGCCTGCAGTGCCGCGGTCGACAGCTCGTACTGCTCCTGGTCGGCACCGTCGGGCAGGCGGCGTTCCAGCCAGCCCTGGGCCAGCCAGTGTGCGATATAGGCCTGCGCGGTACGCGGCAGCTCGCGCGACAGTTCGTCGCCGTTGAGCTGATCCAGCGCACGCTGCAGGCGCTCGTTGAGCACCGACGACGGCAGCGTGCGCTCGCCGTCCATCAACAGCCCCTGCAGCAGGCCGATGATTTCCGGAGCGTGGTCGGCGGCGAGCAGCTTCCACTGGGGCTGTTCGCGCAGATGGCGGTAACGGGAGATGCGTTCGCGGTGCTTCATGCAGCGAAAGGAGTCATGAGGGCTGGCGGGGACGAGCAGCCGCCCGCGGCGGCCGCGTGGGCAGCCGTGGGCATGCCGGCCCGCAGAGGCCGGCGGAGTGCGGTCAAGCGGCTCAGCGCTTGCCGCCCACTTCGATGAAGCGCAGGAACTCGGCGCGGGTACGCGCGTCGTCGCGGAAGCTGCCCAGCATCTTGGAGGTGACCATGCTGACGCCGCGCTTGTGGATGCCGCGCGTGGTCATGCATTCATGGGCGCCCTCGACGACCACGCCGACGCCGATCGGCTGCAGCACATCCTGGATGCACTGGGCGATCTGCGCGGTCATCTTCTCCTGTACCTGGAAACGGCGGGCGTAGGCTTCGACGACGCGGGCCAGCTTGCTGATGCCCACCACCTTGCCGGCCGGCAGGTAGCCGACATGCACGCGGCCGATGATCGGCGCCATGTGGTGTTCGCAGTGGCTTTCGTACTCGATGTCGCGCAGGACGATGAGTTCGTCATAGCCTGCCACTTCCTCGAAGGTGCGCTCCATGTAGGCGCGCGGGTCATCGCGGTAACCGCTGAACCAGTCGCCATAGGCTTCGGCGACACGGCGGGGGGTATCCAGCAGGCCTTCGCGGGACGGGTCCTCACCGGCCCAGCGCAGCAGGGTGCGCACGGCATCCTCGGCCTGGTCCTGGGTCACGTCGCCCTGCGGGGCGGCCTTTTCGTTGTTCTTGCTCATTGCGTACAGCGTCCCGAACGGGGGGCGAGCATCGTACCCGACCGGGGGGTGGGTCGTCCTGTGGGGACGGTTCATCGGGGGGTTCTTGCGGCGCCTCGTTGCTATCGGTTTGGAGGGGGGTTCACGGCGTGTCCTGCACCGTCCGCCGCCCGCTGCCCCACCCGACACCAGGCAGGCGCAACGCTTTCCTCAACACACCCACCCATTCAGAAAAACCTATTGATAGGAATGAAATTAGTAGTATCCTATCTATCTCTTATGGACCGACCCCTCGACGAGCGCACCGTGCTGCAGATGCAGCTCAGCTCCGGCCTGCTTTATGCAGGGCGGCAGTGGCAGCGCCTGGCCGACAGCCGGCTCGGCAGCTATGGCATCTCCACCGCCTGCACCATGCCGTTGCTGATGATCGGCCGCTCCGGCGGTGGCATCCGCCAGGTGGCGCTGGCCCAGCAGCTGGGCATGGAGGGTCCTTCCCTGGTACGCCTGCTGGACAAGCTGTGTGCCAGTGGCCTGGTCCGCCGCGAGAGCGACGCCAGCGACCGCCGCGCCAATCTGTTGTGGCTGACCGACGAGGGCCATGCGCTGGTCAGCGAACTGGAAGATCAGTTGATCGGCCTGCGCCAGGACGTGTTCGGCGAGCTTTCCATGGATGAACTGCACGCCGTGCTGAAGGCATGGCGCCTGCTGGCCGAGGCCGCCGACCGCATCACGTAAGAGCGCTGCCCCCGAACACCGCCGCTGCCGTGCACACGCCAGCGGCTTTTGCCCGTTGCTGTTGTTTCGTTGTCCCTCCCCTCCCCCACCTCGTCCCCGCCCCCTACCGATGCCCGGTGAATTCAGTCTCCACGGAGTGTTCGTCCCGACCCTGCTTGGGTTGATGGTGTTGGCCTATCTGGTCAACAGCGGCCTGCACGCGCTGCTGCAGCGTGCCGGCGCCTACCGCCATGTATGGCACCCGGCGCTGTTCAACCTGGCGCTGTACGGGATCGTGCTTGGCCTGCTGTTCCACCTCCTGCGTTGGATGCAATCGTGAACAAGATCGTGAAGAAGACCCTGCCGGTGCTGCTCACCAGCGCAGCCGTGATCGTCGCCCTGCTGGTGCTGCGCCAGCTGTGGGTCTACTACATGGATGAACCCTGGACCCGCGACGCCCACGTCGGCGCCGACGTGGTGCAGGTGGCGCCGGACGTGTCCGGGCTGGTGGAAACGGTGAACGTGGCCGACAACCAGGCGGTGAAGAAGGGCGACCTGCTGTTCGTCGTCGATCGCGCCCGCTACCGCATCGCGCTGGAGCAGGCCAAGGCCAGCCTGGCCGAACGCCAGGCCTCGGTGGCCCAACTGCGCCGCGAGATCGGCCGCGACCGCAGCCTGCAGGACCTGGTCGCCGCCGAGGACGCCGAAGTGCGCCGCGCCAAGCTGCAGGCCGCACAGGCGGCGCTGGCCACCGCACAGGCGGCGGTCGACCTGGCCGAGCTCAACCTGGGCCGCACCGAGGTGCGCGCCCCGGCCGATGGCCGGGTCAGTGACCGCACGATGCGCGTGGGCGACTACGTGGTGGCCGGCAAGCCAGTGCTGGCGCTGCTGGATACCGGCTCGTTCCGCATCGATGGCTACTTCGAGGAGACCCGGCTGCGCGGCGTGGCGCCGGGGCAGCGCGTGGACATCCGCCTGATGGGCGAATCGGCACCGCTGCACGGCCATGTCGAGAGCATTGCCGCCGGTATCGAGGACCGCTACCGCAGCAACGGCAGCACCCTGCTGCCGAACGTGACCCCGGCCTTCGACTGGGTGCGGCTGGCGCAGCGCATCCCGGTGCGCATCGCCATCGACGAAGTGCCCAAGGGCGTGGAACTGATCGCCGGGCGCACCGCCACGGTGACCGTGGACACCGGCCGCCATCCGCACAACGACAAGGCCGGCGCTTCGCCGACACAGGCGGGCCTGTGAACGCCGCCCTGCCCCGTCTCGGCCTGATCGTCGCACTGGCCAGCCTGGCCGCGTGCAAAACCGTCGGCCCGGACTATGCACTGCCGGAAGGCTCGGCCTTCAAGCGCCCGCAGGCCAATGCGGCCTTCATCGATACGCAGAACCCGCAGGTGGCCGCCAACCAGGCGCTGCCCGACCGCTGGTGGTCGTTGTACAACGACCCGGTGCTGGACGGGCTGATCACCCAGGCGCTGCGTGACAACGTGGAACTGAAGGCCGCCGATGCGCACCTGCGCCGCGCCGCCGCCGTGTACGAACAGGCGCTGGACGCCGGCGGCTTCGAGTACGAAGCCGAGGCCGGGGTCAGCCGCGCGCAGCTGTCGGCCGAATCGTTCCTGCAGGAGCACGAACTGCCGGTGATCAACCTGGCCGATGGCAAGTTCGCGGTCAGCTACCAGTTCGACCTGTTCGGCAAGCTCAAGCGCGGCGCCGAGGCGGCGCGTGCCGACGAGCAGTCCGTTGCTGCGGCGCGCGACCTGGCCCAGGTCAGCGTGGTCGCGCAGGTCGCCGACAGCTACCTGGAGATCTGCCACGCCAACCACGAGCTGCACGTGGCCGAGCATTCGCTGCAGCTGCAGCAGCGCAGCCGCACCGTTACCGAGCGCCTGATCGCCGCCGGCCGCGGCACGCCGCCGGAACTGGCCCGGGCCAATGCGCAGGTGGCGCTGCTGGAGGCGGCACTGCCGCCGCTGCGCGCGCAGCGTTCGGCCGCGGCCTACTCGCTGGCCGCACTGCTGGGCCAGACCCCGGGCCAGCTGCCGGCCGGGGTGATCGACTGCGCGCACGCGCCCGCCCTGGCGCAGCCGCTGCCGGTCGGTGATGGCCGTGCGCTGCTGCAGCGCCGCCCGGACGTGCGCCAGGCTGAACGCAAGCTGGCCTCGGCCACCGCGCGGATTGGCGTGGCCACCGCCGAGCTGTATCCGGACATCCGCCTGGGTGCCTCGGTGGGCGCCGCCGGCCTGCTGGAAGACTTCGGCACGCCGATGACCCAGCAGTGGTCGATCGGCCCGCTGATCTCGTGGACACTGCCCTCTTCGGGCACGCATGCCCGCATCCACGCCGCCGAAGCCGGTGCCGACGCGGCCCTGGCCGAGTTCGACCACACCGTGCTGCAGGCACTGCGCGAGACCCAGACCGCGCTGGACCGCTATGCGCAGGACCTGCGCCGGCTGCAATCGCTGCGCGTGGCGCAGGAGCAGGCCGCGCTGGCCGCCGACCAGAACCGCCGGCTTTACCAGGGCGGCCGCACACCCTACCTGTCCAGCCTGGATGCCGACCGCAGCCTGGCCAGCAGCGACGCCACCCTGGCCGCCGCCGAAGCGCAGGTCTCGCGCGACCAGATCCACCTGTTCCTGGTGCTGGGTGGCGGCTGGCAGGCATCGGTTGCCCCGGCTGCACCGTCCACCGCACAGGCCACGGCGAAGTAAGCCATGAACGCGCTGACCGATCGCCAGGCCTGGCTGTTCTCGATCAAGACCTACCTGGCCGCGGTGGCCGCGCTGTACATCGCCATGGCCGGCAACCTGTCGCGCCCATACTGGGCGATGGGCACGGTGTACATCGTCAGCCAGCCGCTGCTGGGCCCGACCCGCGCCAAGGGCGTGTACCGCATTGTCGGCACCCTGGTGGCCGGGCTGGCCACGCTGCTGGTACTGCCGGCGCTGGTGGAAACCCCGCTGGTGCTGAGTGCGGCGATGTCGATCTGGCTGGCCGGTTGCCTGTTCATGGCCCTGCTCAATCGCGGCCCTCGCGGCTACGCGTTCCTGCTGGCCGGCTACACCACCGCCTTCATCGGCTTCCCGGCGGTAACTTCGCCGGAGACCATCTTCGACACCGTGGTGGCGCGCAGCGAGGAGATCATCCTCGGCACGGTGGTGGCCGTGCTGTTCGCCTCGCTGTTGTTCCCGGCCTCGGTGCGGCCGATGCTGCGCGCCCGGATCGGCAACTGGATGGAGGACGCTGCGCAGTGGTGCCGGCAGATCCTTGAGCGTGGCCGCGCGCATGCGCCGCGCAACCGGCTGGCTGCCGACCTGGTGCAGTTCGAGGCACTGATCGAGTTCCTGCGCCGCGACGATCCACGCCATGCCGGGTCTGCGGTGTCGATGGAGCGGCTGCGCGAGCGCATGCTGTTGCTGTTGCCGGTGTTGTCGTCGATCGCCGATCGCCTGAGCGCGCTGCGCAGCGATGGGCAGGCCCTGCCGGATGGGCTGCCGGCGCTGGTCGACGACATCCGCGAGTGGCTGGATGGCCCGACCAACGCCAGCGAGTACGCGCGGCTGCGCGCGCGCATCAGCGCGCTGAAGCCGCAGGTGGACCGCGACCTGCAGCACCTGCAGCTGGCCAGCCTGCTGCTGCGCCTGGAAGAACTGGTGGACCTGTGGCAGGACTGCCGCACCCTGCAGCACGCGATCGACCAGGGCACGGCGCCGTTGGATCGCGCGCACTACCGCATCCGCACCGAACGCGTGGCCGCCGACAAGCACGTCGACTACGGCATGGCGCTGTTCTCCGCGCTCAGTGCCGGCGTAGCGCTGATGAGCTACTGCGTGCTGTGGATCGCGCTGGGCTGGGAAGGCGGCGGCAACGGCGCGATGATGGCGGCGGTGACGGCCGCATTTTTCGCCGCACAGGACGATCCGGCCCCCAGCATGGTGCAGTTCCTGGTGTGGGCGATGGTCGCCTCGGTGGTGGCGGGCGTGTACCTGTTCGGCGTGTTCCCAGCCGTGCACGACTTCGGCCTGCTGGCGCTTGTGCTGGCGGTGGCCTTCCTGCCGCTGGGACTGCTGCTTCATCATCCCAAGAGTGCGCTGTTCGCGCTGCCGCTGACAGTCAATCTGGCTGCGTTGCTGAGCCTGCAGAACACCTACAGCGCCAACATCCAGACCTTCCTCAATTCGTCGATCGCGATGTTCATCGGCATTGGCTTTGCAGTGGTGATGACCCGCCTGTTCCGTTCGGTAGGTGCCGAGTGGACCGCGCGCCGGCTGGTGCGGCAGGGCTGGACCACGCTGGCCGAAGCCGCCGAAGGACGTGGCCAGCAGGATCGGCAGCGCTTTGCCGCACGCATGCTCGACCTGCTGGGCCTGCTCGCACCGCGCCTGGCAGCGACGCCGGAGGGCAGCGACATTGCCTCGGTGGACATGCTCAACGAGGCGCGCATCGGCCTGAACATCCTGCAGCTGCGTCGTGCACGGCTGGAACTGCCCGAGCGCAGCCGCGAAGCCGTCGAGCACATCCTGGAAGAGATCGCTGGGCACTACCGGCGGCAGATCGCGGCGCGCAAGCCGATTGCTGCAGACCAGGCGCTGCGCGAGCGGCTGGATACCTCGCTGGGCCGGGTTGGCAGCGTGGCGGCGTGCAAGGCCCGCGACGAGGCGCTGATGGGCCTGGTCGGCCTGCGCTTCGCGCTGTTCCCGGAGGCCAAGGCGTTGGCGCCGGGCCTGGCCATGGACACGGCGACGCAGCCGTAGCGCGCTACCCTGTGCGTCCACAGACCCCGTTGCCGGGGTCGGATCCTTCGCCGCGGGCGAAGGCTCTGACCCCTGCTCTGCACAGGAAGCTCCAATGAGTTACGACATGATGGTGTTCGAGGCCAGCACCGCCCCACGCGAGGCGGCAGCCTTCATCGCCTGGTTCGAAAAGCAGACGCAGTGGAACGAGCGCCACGAGTACGACGACCCGGCCGTCAGCAGCCCGGCGCTGCAAGCGTGGTTTACGGAGATGGCGCAGGAATTCCCGCCGTTGAACGGACCACTGAGCAACGACGATGACGACCGCGCCGAGGTGACCGAGTACAGCATCGGCCGGCAGGTGATCTACGGCGCGTTCGCCTACTCGGTGGCCGAGCGCGCGCACGGGCGGGTGCAGGATCTGGCCGAGAAGCACGGCGTGGGCTTCTTCGACGTGAGTGCGGATGAAGCGGCGATCGTGTATCCGGATGGGCTGGTGCTGATCGCGGAATGAAGGCGGCGGCGGGGCTGCGCCCTGCACCTGCCTAATCAACTTCAACGGCAACGTCAAAGGCTGGCATTCCGTGGGATGGCGGGGTAGGTCCGGTTGAGGGGGACGCCGTAAACCCATCCATGGGGGCTTGGTCGCGGCATCCATGCCGCTCACACCCCCTCAACCGGACCCACCCCGCCTTCGACAGATCTCCGCAATCTGTCTGGATGGCATGGCCTGCTCTTGGTAGGTGTCGACCTTGGTCGACACGTAGAACCACGCCATGCGTGGATGAACGCCGAAATGATCGAAGTACGCTGTTGTAGAGTCGAGCCATGCTCGACTGATATTGGCTAGCGATTCAGGAACAGATCAACCGCTTCATCAGCCTCGTAAGCAGTTATCTGCCCAAGCATCCGCGCGACACCCGTGTTCTCATGGGCCAGGGCAAGCGCTGTCAGCAACGCTGAACTCATACTCTTGTCATGTTTATCGAGGATTACGCTTGCGGCGAATCGTGCGAGGTTTTGAAACGTTTCTGAGTACTCAGGCTCCACGAGTTCAGGAACCGAGATTTCGGCCTCTCGTCGCTCTATCTCGATTGTGATCGGCAGTTCGATGAAGTTAAACATGAAGAGTTCTGGCTGCCGCAGAAGCGCATCAACAATATGCGGCACCGCCGCGAACGAAGCGCTGTAGACGTCCCCTTGATGGCACAGGCTGCTCCACAACTCGTGCCAAGTGTCTTCGATCGGATCGTCTTCGGATCTTTCGTCTTTCGGAATACTCAGATTCGCCAGCAGCTCCGGAATGTCATCCGCAGCCCCGTAGGCATGCTGTAGTTCGGCCCAGCGAGGGTCATCCAGGGCAATAAGCGCCATGTGCTGGTTCCTGTGTCGTGGGGTAGCAACGCAGGATAGGTAGCGCCGGCGGCGTCATCAAAGGGCAAATGCGACATCGGGGCGATGGGGTCAGAGCCCGTTCCCGATGGGAACGGAATCCGACCCCGATTCAGAACAAGGTGCCCTGCACCGTGGGCTGTTCGACACGCGTTGGTGCTTCAACCACGTCTTCCGCACCCAACCGCCAGGCCAGGCCGCCCAAGCGACTGGCGTGCCGCTTCAACGCCGCCTGCAGCACGTCGGCGCTGCCGGCCACATGCAGTACCTGGCGGGCGCGGGTCAGGCCGGTGTAGACCAGCTCGCGCGAGAGCACGCGGCTGTCCTGGCGTGGCAGCTGCAGCCACACTTCATCGAACTCCGAGCCCTGTGCCTTGTGCACGGTCATCGCAAAGGCGCTTTCGTGCGCGGGCAGTGCGGCCGGGTGGAAGGCGCGTGGCTGCTCGACGGTGTCGCCCGGGAACCAGGCCACGATCGCGCCGCTGTCGTCGCGCAGGCAGATACCGATGTCGCCGTTGAACAGGCGGTGCCGGTAGCTGTTCTCGGTGACCAGCAGAAGGCGGCCCTGGAAGTAGCCTGGGGTATTGCCGGCCAGCAGCTGCTCGATACGGCTGTTCAGCCCGCGCGCACCTTGCGGGCCTTCGCGCAGCGCGGTCAGCACGCGCAGGCGACCGGCCTGCTGCAGGGCACGTACCGGATCCGCGGCCTCGGCCAGTGTACGCCAGTGGCCCACCAGGTGCTCACGCTGGCCACGCAGCGGGTCCGCCTCACCTTCGTGGAAGTGCACGCCAGCCAATCCACCACCGCGCAGCAGCTGCAATGCAGTGCGGCTGTCACCTTCTCGCACGGCATGCGCCAGCGGTGCCAGGTCCAGCGCATCACTCTGCCGGTAGCCGCGTTGCAGCTGCACGCGACGGCCGGCGAAGGCGCGTGGTGCGGCCTGCGGCTGCAAGGTGGCCGGTGCCAGCAGGCCATGCAGCGCCAGCGCATCGTCGGCGCGGGTGCCGATGCCATCGCCGCTGGCGCGCAGGATCGCGCTGAGCACATCACCGGCTTCGACCGACGGCAACTGATCGGGGTCGCCGAGCAGGATCAGGCGTGTGCCGCTGGCAATTGCATCGACCAGCTTGGCCATCATCGGCAGATCGATCATCGACGCTTCGTCGACCACCACCACGTCCACCGCCAGCGGATTGTCGGTGTGGTGGCGGAAGCGTGGTGAGTCGGGAATCACGCCGAGCAGTCGATGCAGGGTGGTGCCGCTGCTGGGCAGTGCCGCGCACAGTGTCGGATCCAGTCCCTGTTCCTGCAGGCGTTGCACGGCCATGCGCAGGCTCTCGGCCATCCGCTCGGCGGCGCGACCGGTGGGCGCGGCCAGCGCCACCTCGGGCAGCGGCTGTCCGGCGTGCCGGGCCTGCGCGGCCAGCAGCAGCAACAGGCGTGCGATGGTGGTGGTCTTGCCTGTGCCGGGGCCGCCGGTGACCAGCGCCAGTGGATGGCGCAGCGTCACGCCGGCTGCGCGTGCCTGGTGATCTTCACCGCGCGATGCGTGCGGGAACAGCTGCACGAACAGCGGCGCCAACGCTGCCATGTCCGGCGCCGGCAGCGGATGCCGGCCGATGCGCTGCAGACCGGTGGCCAACTGGCGCTCGTACTCGCGGTAGCGGCGCAGGTACAGCAGCCCGTTCTCCAGCACCAAGGGGGCATCCCCGGCGATGGCGTCAGCCTGCTCCGGTGTGGCCACCCATGGCGATGCGCGCAGCTGCGCCAGCCAGGCCTGCGCGGCGGGCCACTCGGGCACGCCTTCCAGCAACCGCTGCGGTTGTGCCGGATCGAACGCGGCGTGGCCCTGGGACACCGCCAGCGAAGCCAGCGCCGCCGCCAGTGCCACACTGTCGGGCGTGTCGTCGCGCAGCCGCTGCAGGCTGGTCGCCAATGCATGGTCGAGGGTACGCAGCAGGCCCTTCTGATGAAGTTCCTTCAGCAGGCTCATGCGCTGGCTCCACGGGCACGCGCGGCGAGCTGGGCCTGGGCCTGCTCGCCGCCGGCGAACAGCGCGTCGAGTGCATCCACCAGCGCGAACGGAAAACGATCCACGTGCACGCCGTTGCCCGTGCCATCCAGGCCGCGGCAGAACAGGTAACGGATGCCGCCCATGTCGCGCTCGTAGTCGTAGGCGGCGCCCAAGCGGAAGCGCAGCCAGCGATGCAGGGCCACGGTGTAGATCAGCGCCTGCAGATCGTATTCGCTGTGGCGCATGGCAATGGCCAGCAGGTCCGGGCTGTAGCCGGGCAGGCGGTTGGACTTGTAGTCGAGCACGTACCACCGGCCATCACGCACGTAGGTCAGGTCGATCATGCCGGTCATCAGCCCCTCCAGGCGGCGGCGCTGGCCGAAGCCGCGGCGGCCACTGGAAACACCATGCGCATGCAGCACCTGCAGCAGCGCCGGCACGGTGGTCGCCTCGATGGCGAAATGGAAGTCGATTTCGGCGCGGCGCTCGCCTTCACCGAGGCTGTGCAGCGCACCGCCTTCGGGCAGCGGTACGGTCAGCGTGTGGCCCACCAGCGGCACCAGCACCGCCACGCCATCGTCCAGATCGACGTCGGCATAGCCCTCATCGTGCAGCGCCTTGCGCAGCACCTCGGCCTGGCCCTCGGGAGCTTCCCGGCCTGGTTGCCATTCAGCCCATGCGGCGAAGTCGACGTTTTCCATTGCCTCGTGCAGCACGTTGCCGAAGCGGCTGCCCATGAAACGCGGGTCGAGCGGCGCGCTGTGCTCGGCCGCCGCGGCGGCTTCCGGCAGTGCCGGTTCCAGCGGCAGCTCCGGGCCGGTGGGTTCGTCGGCTGCCGGCGTGCGCTGGACGAACTTTCCGAAGCGCAGGC
>NZ_JBHHMJ010000088.1:0-403 GCF_042136455.1 Stenotrophomonas sp. 3diitr2024 | reverse complement strand
CTCGAAACCATTGGCGCCCCGCAGCACTTCCACGCGTGAAAGCCACAGCGGTTCGAGCAGCTCGTAGGGCGTGCCGCCCGGTCCGGTCAGCGGCAGCCCGTCGATCGAAACTGCAATACGAGACGCATGCGCACCCGGGCCACGGTTGGTGTACTTCTTGGCAATCGAGATCACCAGGCGCAGGTTGGCCTCGACCATTTCCTTCTTGGCCTTGCGCGCCTTGGCTTCGCCGTAGGCCATGGCACGGCTGATTTCCTTCAGCTCTTCCAGGCGGACGCGTTCGTGCAGCGGCACACGCACACCCAGCTGGGCATAGGTGCCGCGATGGCCACCGGCCAGTGCATCGCTGGAATGGGCGACCTGCAGCCAGGCACGCTGCTTCCAGGTCAACGTGGTGTTGAGT
>NZ_JBHHMJ010000081.1:0-359 GCF_042136455.1 Stenotrophomonas sp. 3diitr2024 | reverse complement strand
GGAATGCTGTGCTGCCCCAGATTCCGGTACGGCGGCGTGGACATGACCATCTCCGCCAGCGAATAGGCCAGCTCGCGCTCGGTCATCACCGTGCCATCGGCACCATGCTCCAGCAGATGCTTCACTTCGGCATCGCTGTGCGCACGCTGGGCGAAGATGTCCAGGATCAGGCCGGTGCGGTCGATCACCCGGCGCTCGAGGAAACGTTCCAGGTTGCGTTCCTGGCCCGGGCTCAATGCATGATTGACCAGGGTCGACTTGCCCACGTTCGGGCGGCCGACAAAGGCGATGCGGATGCGGTTCGGGTCGTTGTCCAGCTCTTCGCCGCTGCCTTCTTCCGGCAGGCGCTGGATCACTTC
>NZ_JBHHMJ010000327.1:0-269 GCF_042136455.1 Stenotrophomonas sp. 3diitr2024 | reverse complement strand
GGCACAGCTGGTTCCACTCGGTGGCCGAGCGGGTCACGCCGCCCTTGTAGCGCGGCGCGTCCGGCACCAGCTCCGCGCGCGCCATCACCATCGCGGCGGCGCCCGACCCGGTGGTCAGCGCGGCCAGCTCGTTGCGGAAGCTCGCAGGACTGACGTAGGAGGTCCCATGCGCTATCCAGTCTTGATTGAGGCCGGCGATGAACGCACCGCGTGGGGGGTCATCGTTCCCGATCTGCCGGGGTGCTTCTCGGCAGCCGACACGCTTGACG
>NZ_JBHHMJ010000070.1:0-1730 GCF_042136455.1 Stenotrophomonas sp. 3diitr2024 | reverse complement strand
CCCCCCCCCCCCCCCCGGCACTACCGGTGCAATCCTTTCACTACACCTGCTGGAGATGTACCCGATGAAACTGCGCCTGGTGCTGTCCGCGCTGCTGTCCCTGCCGTTGCTTGCCCAGGCCGCTCCGGCCGCCTCGCCGTTGCTGGTCATCCACGGCGGCGCCGGTGTCGAGCGCAAGGACCTGTCGCCGGCTGAAGAGAAGGCTGCGCGCGACGCGTTGCGCGCGGCGCTGCTGAAGGGCCATGCCGAACTGGCGGCCGGTCGCCCGGCGCTTGCAGCCGTCACTGCGGCAATCACCGTGCTGGAGGACGATCCGACCTTCAACGCCGGCAAGGGCGCGGTGTTCACCCATGACGGCCACAACGAACTGGATGCCGCAGTGATGGATGGCGCCACCCTGGCTGCAGGTGCGGTGGCCGGCGTGCAGCGGGTGCGCAACCCGATCCTGCTGGCCCAGGCCGTGATGCAGAAGTCCAGGCACGTGATGATGGTCGGGCAGGGTGCCGAGGCATTCGCGGTGGAGCAGGGCATCGGCCTTGTCGATCCATCCTACTTCCGTACCGACAAGCGCTGGCAGCAACTGCAGCGCGCATTGAAGGAAGAGGCCAGTGGCCAGGCGCACGCCGACCTGGAGACCGCAAGGCACTTCGGCACGGTGGGCGCGGTTGCCCTGGATGCGCAGGGGCAGCTTGCCGCCGGCACCTCCACCGGTGGCATGACCAACAAGCGCTATGGCCGTGTGGGTGATTCGCCGATCATCGGCGCCGGTACCTGGGCCGACGCGGGCTGCGCGGTATCGGGCACCGGCTGGGGCGAGTACTACATCCGGACTGCGGCCGCGCACGAGATCTGTGCGCGCATGCGCTACCAGCGGCAGACGCCGGAGCAGGCCGGCAGGGGCGTGATCAACGAGATGATTCCGAAGATGGGCGGCGACGGCGGCGCGATCGTGCTTGCCGCAGACGGAAAAATGGCCATGCCGTTCAACACCCGGGGCATGTATCGGGGCTGGATCGGCGCCGACGGCGTCCCCCATGTCGCAATTTTCGCCAGCGAGACCCTGCCGGTTCCTGAGCAATAACCTTGCGTATCAATGGGTTTGCGACAGCGTGTGAAAAAGATGGAAAAAAGCGTTGACAGCCCCCCGCCTGATCAGCAGAATAAGCGGCTCACCACCACACACCGCAACGCTTCGGCGGCAACGGGTTGGGGTGGTAAGGAGGGATACCCAAGCGGCCAACGGGGGCAGACTGTAAATCTGCTGGCTTACGCCTTCGGTGGTTCGAATCCACCTCCCTCCACCAGTTTCACGTTGTGACATTCCCGGCGCGGGAGTAGTTCAATGGTAGAACCTCAGCCTTCCAAGCTGATGGTGCGGGTTCGATTCCCGTCTCCCGCTCCATTGAATGAACTTTGAATATTATCGAGTTCATGTCATAATGCAAAACTCGGCTCACGTAGCTCAGTCGGTAGAGCACTTCCTTGGTAAGGAAGAGGTCGAAGGTTCGATTCCTTTCGTGAGCACCATCTTAAGCATCACCTCTCAGACGAATTCGAGATAAGCAGCCATGGCCAAGGGTAAGTTCGAGCGCACCAAGCCGCACGTCAACGTCGGCACCATCGGTCACGTCGACCACGGCAAGACCACGCTGACCGCCGCACTGACCAAGATCGGTGCCGAGCGCTTCGGTGGCGAGTTCAAGGACTACTCCTCGATCGACGCCGCGCCG
>NZ_JBHHMJ010000064.1:0-18151 GCF_042136455.1 Stenotrophomonas sp. 3diitr2024 | reverse complement strand
CGCCATGGATGGCGCCATCGAGCCCCCATGGACGGGTTCACGGCGTGTCCTGCCTACCCACACCGCCCCGCCATCCCACGGAATGCCGCTTTTGCTGTTGCTGTTGCTGTTGCTGTTGCCGGCCAGCGGCCGGCACTACCGGTGGGTGCCGGGCGCAGCCCGGCCGACCACCCTCAATCCTGTTCGCGGTGGTAGGTGGCCACGTCCTGCCAGCCCATCTCGCGGGCGTGCCGGGCCATGCGCTCGGCCAGGAACACCGAGCGGTGCTTGCCGCCGGTGCAGCCGAACGCCACGGTCACGTAGCTGCGGGTGCCATCCCCCAGTTTCGGCAGCCACGTATCGAGGAAATCCATCAGCTGGGCCAGGTAGCGCTGCACGTCCGGCTGCGCTTCCAGGTAGTCGCGCACGCCGGGTTCGCGGCCGCTCAGCGCGCGCAGGTCCGGGTCCCAGTGTGGATTGGGCAGCACCCGCGCATCGAACACGAAGTCCGCCTCGGCCGGTACGCCGCGCTTGTAGGCGAATGATTCGAACAGCAGCGACAGGCCAGTGGCATGGTCCATCGCGAACTCGGTGATGATCCGCCGCCGAAGCTGGTGCACGTTGAGGGTGCTGGTATCGATCACCGCATCGGCCTCGCGGCGCAACGGTGCGGTCAGCTCGCGCTCGCGGGCGATCGCTTCGGGCAGCGACAGGCCCAGCTGGCTCAGCGGATGGCGACGACGGGTGTCGGCGTAGCGCTTGAGCACCGTTTCGTCGCTGGCCTCGAAGAACAGTACCTTCACTTCCACGCCGGCGTCGGTGGCCAGCTGCCGCCAGTCGCCCAGCTGGCTCAGGTCGGCTTGGCCGCGGACATCGATGCCTACGGCCAGGCGACGCGGTGCGCTGCCGTCATGGTTGGCCAGCAGGCTGCGCACGAAGTCCGGCAGCAGGTGGATCGGCAGGTTGTCCGAGCAGTAGTAGTCCTGGTCCTCGAAGGTCTTCAGGGCGACGGATTTACCCGAGCCGGACAGGCCGCTGACGATGATCAGGGTCGGGGCGGTGGGGATTGCGGTGCTCATGGACAGGCTCTTCGAGGGGCAGGAGGATCAGGGTGTTCGCCGTTCCAGCAGGTTGCTGTGGCGGGCGATGAACATGGCCGCCGGGTCAATGCCCTTGGTGCGCAGGATGTGCAGGCGGGTGGCGGCTTCGGTCAGCACGGCCAGGTTGCGGCCGGGCATCACCGGCAGGGTGATCAGCGGAACGTCCAGATCCAGCACATGGCGGGTGCCCGAGTCGCCGGTCAGGCGCTCGTAGCCATGCGGGGTGGGTTCGGTCATCGGCTTGGTCAGGTGGACGATCAGCCGAAGGTACTTGTTCTTCTTTACAGCCGTGTCGCCGAACATCTCGCGCACGTTCAGCACGCCCAGGCCGCGCACTTCCAGCAGGTCCTGCAGCAGTTCGGGGCAGGTGCCGTCGAGCACGTCCGGGGCGATCTGGGTGAACTCGGGGGCGTCGTCGGCGACCAGGCGGTGACCACGGCTGAGCAGTTCCAGTGCCAGCTCGCTCTTGCCCGACCCGGCCTCACCGGTGATCAGCACGCCAATGGAATAGATCTCCATGAACACGCCGTGCAGGATCACCCTCGGCGCGAGCGTGCGCGCCAGGTGGTAGGACAGGTGGTTCAGCAGTTCGTGGCCGCGCTTGGGCGACAACCACAGCGGCGTGCCGGATTCATCGGCGGCGGCGCGCAGGTCTTCGGGGCAGGCCTGGTTGCGGGTCAGCACCAGCGCAAGCGGGTGCGACTGCATGATCTTTTCGATGGTCTCCCAGCGCTGGCGCGGTTCCAGCGCATCCAGCCAGGACAGTTCCTCGGTGCCCAGGATCTGCACCTTGTTGGGATAGATGGCGTTGAGGTAGCCGGCCAGCGAGGGACGCCGCGAGACCGTATTGCCGGCCTCCAGCTCGCGCTTCTCACCGGATTTGCCTGCGGCCCAGCGCAGCCCCAGCCGCTCGCGCTGCTGTTCGAACAGTTCACGGGCGGTGATGCTGGTATTCATGCGGCGCTCGCAGGTGGGGGCATGTCCAGCGCCTCGCGCAGGGCCCGGGCATCGCCGGCTTCACGCAGGGCCTGGCGGATATCCGGCGCGGAAAACAGCTCGGCCAGCTCGGACAGCAGCATCAGGTGCTGGTGGGTGTAGTGGGCCGGGACGGCCATCGCGAACACCAGGTCCACCGGCTCATCGCCGCCGAAGTCGACCGGGGTCGCCAGGCGCAGCAGCGCGCCACGGGGGCGGTCCAGGGTCGGTGCGCGGCCGTGGGGGATGGCGATACCGTGGCCGATCGCGGTGCTGCCCAGGGCTTCGCGCTGGCACAGGTTCAGATAGATCTGTTCGGCATTGGCCTGGCGGCAGGCCAGCAACCCGGCGGCGGCCTGCAGGACGCTGTCGCGGTCGGTGGCCGCGCAGAGCTGGGTCTGCACGGCCGCCAGGAGGTCAGTCAGGGGCATGTCTGCGGGGAACGGTGGCGATCAGCCACCATTGTCACCCACCGGCAGCGGTGCGTGCTGCTGTTTTTTCTCCTTGTGCTTGATGACCAGGCGGTCAAGCTTGTCCGCAAGCAGGTCGATCGCGGCATACATGGTCTGGCCGCCGGCCTCGGCGTGCAGGGTCTGCCCCGGGATGTTGAGGCTGGCGTCGACGTGGTGTTCGGTCTTCTGCAGCTTGAGGGTCACCCGCGCTTCGCAGTGCTGGTCGAAGTGTTTTCCGATCCGGGCCAGCTTCTCCTCCACATAGGACTGCAGGGCCGGGGTGACTTCGACGTCTTTGCCAAACGTTTCGATGCGCATCGGGTTTCTCCTGTGTTCGGATGTGCCAATGAACCTCTCCGCCGGGCGCGGCGGCGCGTCAAGCGATTCTGACCCTTTCGTGCGAGGCGGAGATGTTCATGGCTTCACGATACTTCGCCACGGTGCGTCGCGCTACTGGAATTCCCGACGATTTGAGCAGGTCAGCCAGCTTGGCGTCAGAAAGCGGCTTGCGCGGGTTTTCGTCGTCGATCAGGCGCCGGATCATCGCCTGGATGGCGGTGCTGGACGCCTCGCCACCGCCTTCGGTATCGATGCCCGAGGCAAAGAAGGCACGCAGCGGCAGCGTGCCGCGCGGCGTGCGCACATGCTTGCGGGCGATCGCGCGCGACACCGTCGACTCGTGCAGGCCCAGTTCGGCGGCGATCTCGCGCAGGGTCAGCGGACGCAGCGCCTGTTCGCCGAACTCGAGGAAACCGGCCTGCTGGTGGATCAGGCTGCGCACCACCCGCAGCAGGGTTTCACCGCGCTGCTGCAGGCCCTTCAGCAGCCAGCGCGCCTCCTGCAACTGGCCACGCAGGTAGCCGGCGTCGGCCTCGCCACAGCGGCGGATCAGCTGTTCGTAGCCACGGTGGATCACCACCTTTGGCCCGGCATGGGCGGCCAGCGCCGCGCGCCAGATGCCGTTCTGCCGCCACACCACCACGTCGGGCACCACGTAGGTATCCTGCGAAAGCGGTGCGATCTGCGTGCCCGGGCGCGGGTCCAGCGAGCGCAGCAGCGCCACGGCAGTCTCGACCTCGTCTAGCGGCTGCTTCAACTCATGGGCAAGCCCGGCGACGCCGCTGCGCGGCAACCGTTCCAAGGGGCCTGCGGCAATCTGCCGCGCCAGGATCAGGCCGGGCGTGTCGCCGGCCAGCACATCCAGCTGCAGCAGCAGGCATTCGCCCAGCGTGCGTGCAGCCACACCCACCGGATCGAAGCGCTGGATGCGATGCAGCACGGCGAGGATCTCGTCCTCGTCGGCGTGGATCGCCGGCAACAGGGTTTCAGCGATGGTGGCCAGCGGCTCGCGCAGGTACCCGTCGTCGTCCAATGCATCGATCAGTGCCGCGCCGATGCTGCGATCACGCGAGGACAGATGCGACAGATGCAGCTGCCACAGCAGATGGTCGGCCAGTGTTTCGGTTTCGGCTACGCGCTCGGCAGCGCTGCCGTTGTCGTCGTCATCGTCGAAGCTGCCGCCACTGCCGGCAGCGCTCCAGTCGAGCTCGGCCGGTGCCCAGTCGTCGCCATTGTCGGCGCGTTCGGCCGGCGTGTCGGCGTCCGTGTTGTCGCCGCCTTCATTGGCGGCACTGCTGTCGTTGCTGTCGGCCCAGTCCAGCAGCGGATTGCTTTCCACGGCCTGGGCGATTTCAAGCTCCAGCTCGGTCGTGGACATCTGCAGCAGCTTGATCGCCTGCTGCAGCTGGGGGGTGAGCACCAGCTGCTGTCCCAACGATGTCTGCAGCCGAGTCTTCATGCCTGTGCCGAACGGAAGGAAAGGGACCCAGCACCTGCGGTCACAGCTTGAAGGAATCCCCAAGGTAGACGCGACGTACGTCAGCGTTGTCCAGGATCGCCTCCGGCGAGCCCTGGGCCAGCACGGTGCCCTCGGCGAGGATATACGCGCGGTCGCAGATTCCCAAGGTCTCGCGCACGTTGTGGTCGGTGATCAGCACGCCGATGCCACGCTGCTTGAGATGGGTGACGATGCGCTGGATTTCGCCCACCGAGATCGGGTCGACACCGGCAAACGGTTCGTCGAGCAGGATCAGGCGCGGCTGCGCGGCCAGTGCGCGGGCGATCTCGCAGCGACGACGTTCGCCACCGGACAGGCTGGCACCGAGCTGGTCGGCGACATGGCCCAGCTGCAGCTCGTCGAGCAGGCTGTTCAATTCGCGTTCGCGGCCGGCCGAATCCAGGTCTTCGCGCAGTTCAAGCACCAGGCGGAGGTTGTCGGCCACGGTCAGCTTGCGGAACACCGACGGCTCCTGCGGCAGGTAGCCCACGCCCTGCTTGGCACGGGTGTACATCGGGTCGCTGGTGATGTCCTTGCCGTCGAGCACGATGCTGCCTGCATCCGCAGCGACCAGGCCGACGATCATGTAGAAACAGGTGGTCTTGCCGGCACCGTTGGGGCCGAGCAAACCGACCACTTCACCGGCGTCGAGGGTCAGCCCGAAGTCCTTGACGACTTCGCGCTGCTTGTAGCGCTTGCGCAGGCCCTTGGCGACGAGCATTACTTCTTGCTCCCCGCCGGCTTGGCCGGCGTGCTGGCCGGAGCCGCTGCCTTGGGTGCGGCGGCCGGCTGTGCTGCCGCGTTCTTGTTCTTCGGCGGAATGACGGTGCGCACACGGCTGCCATCACCACCGGAGTTCATCTCCCCGGTGCGGGTGTTGTAGACCATGCGCTGGCCGGCATTGGTGCCGCGCGCGCTGGTGACCTTGTAGTTGCCGGTCAGGGTGATGATCTCGGTCTTGATGTCGTAGTCGATGCGATCGGCCACCGCGTCCATCCAGGTGCCATCGTCGAGCTGCTGCTTCATCGTGGCCTGCTTGCCGGTGAACACCGCACGCACGGCTTCGCCATCCTTCAGGTAGATCTCGGCTTCGGACGAGCGGAGGTCCAGCGTGCCCTGGGTGACGGTCACCCCCTGCGACAGCACGGTCTTGCCGTCGCCGGTCAGCACGCCCGACTGGGCGCCGGATTCGATGTTCATGTTCTCGTTGCGGTCGGTGGACTTGGCAAAGGCAGCGCTGGGAACAAGGAGACCGAGCGCGAGTACGGCTGCAAAGGGAATCTTCATCGGGGTCCGTTCTACCGGTGGGGCCGTCCGGAAAACCGGCGGCGGGTGGGGGGGCTGCCGTCCTTGCGCCGGTCCGGGGACGTCGCAGGAGGGCGGCGGAATCAGCGTCGGGGCGTGTAGCGGCCCTTGGACTGGCTGAGGAAATGATACGTGTTGTTCTTGGAATCCACCTCGAAGCCAACGCCGGACTGTTCCATGCCGGGGCGGGTCATGGTGACCCGCGCATCGGTGCGGGCACGGTTCTCCTTCGGGAACACGTCCAGGTGGTCGGTGCGGAACGTGGTCGGCACCACGCCCGGATCGGCCGGGCTGTCGCCAGCGACATTGCCACGCAGCTTCATTTCGTCGCCCTTGGCGCTGAGCCAGCCGGTCTCGGCGCGCAGGGTCCAGTGCTTGCCATCCTTGTCCGGCATCTCGAACAGTGGGGTGGCGATGTTGATGGTCTGGTCGCCACGCTGGCGTTCCAGCCGCGGTGCGCGCAGGGTGGTCGATTCCTTGCCCTGCTCATCCAGCGCGACGATCTGGAAGTCGTGCAGGATGTAGTCCACGCCGGCGTCCTGGCCGGCAGTGGCCGGGCCCTTGTCGCGGTTGCGCAGGGCGGCCCAGCTGCTGAGCAGGGCCGCCAGCAGCAGGCCGATGCCGAGCACGGTGCGCCAGTTCAGGGTGGGCAGGTTCATGCGCCGAACCTCGCCAGCACCGCGTCCACATGGCCCTGGGCGGCCAGCAGGATGTCGCACAGTTCACGGGCGGCGCCACGTCCGCCATCGGCGCGGGTCTGCCAGTGCACGCGCTCGGCGATCCACGGGTGGGCGTTGGCTGGCGCCACCGCCAGGCCGACCGCGCCCAGCGGCGCCAGGTCCGGCAGGTCGTCGCCCATGAAGGCCACCTGCTCCAGGCCGATGCCATGCTGTGCGCACAGCGTCTGCACGCTGGCCAGCTTGTCGCCCACGGCGATCTGGGTGTCGATGCCGAGGTCGGCGCCGCGCTTGAGCGCGGACTGGCTGTTGCGCGCGGTGATCAGCACGGGGTGGATGCCGTGCTGCTGCAGCAGTTTCAGGCCCAGACCGTCCTGCACGAAGTACGCCTTGCTCTCGTTGCCGTCCTTGTCGTAGTACAGCCGACCGTCGGTGAGGGTACCGTCCACGTCGAAGCAGGCCAGGCGGACGCGGGCCGCAGCGGCATGCAGGTGGGCGGGGAACGCGGGCAGCGGGGACCAGGGCATCAGGCGATCAGGCTCGGTGGGGGCGGGTGGGGCATTACAGACTGAATGGGGTCTACGGACTGTCGGTTAAACCACCCGGGCCCGCAACAGGTCATGAATGTTCAGGGCGCCGACCGCACGGCCCTGGCCATCGACCACGATCAGGCCGTTGATTTTCTGGGTCTCCATCTGCCGCGCGGCCTCTACGGCCAGCTGGTCGGCACCGATGGTGCGCGGGTTGCGGGTCATCACATCGGCGATCTTCGCGGTGCGCACGTCCAGCGCGCTGTCCAGCGCCCGGCGCAGGTCGCCGTCGGTGAACAGGCCGATCAGCACGCCATCGGCGTCGACCACGGCGGTCATGCCGAGCCGCTTGCGGCTCATTTCCACCAGCGCCTCGCTGAGGCTGGCATCGGCGCCCACGCTGGGCAGGTCCTCGCCGGTATGCATGACATCGGTGATGTGCAGCAGCAGGCGACGGCCGAGGCTGCCGGCCGGGTGCGAGCGGGCGAAGTCGTCGGCGGTGAAGCCGCGTGCGTCAAGCAGGGCTACGGCCAGCGCATCGCCCATCGCCAGCGAGGCGGTGGTGCTGGAGGTCGGCGCCAGCGCCAGCGGGCAGGCCTCGGCCGGCACGCTTACATCCAGGTGGATGTCGGCGGCGGTGGCCAGGCTCGACTGCGGGCGGCCGGTCATGGAAATCAGCACGTTGCCCTGGCGCTTCAGCACAGGCAGCAGCATCAGCACCTCATCGGACTCGCCCGAATAGGACAGGGCCAGTACCACGTCGGCTTCGGTGATCATGCCCAGGTCGCCGTGGCCGGCTTCGCCGGGATGCACGTAGAACGCCGGTGTGCCGGTGGAGGCTAGGGTGGCGGCGATCTTGCGGGCAATGTGGCCGGATTTGCCCATGCCGGTGGCGACCACCCGGCCGCGGCTGGCCAGGATCGCCTCGCAGGCCTGCTGGAAGGCCTCGCCAAGGCGGTCGGCGACGGCATCCAGCGCCTGCCGCTCGATCTCGAACACGCGGCGGCCACTGGCGACCAGGCCGGCAGGGTCGACGGAACGGGGGGGCAACAGGGATTCGGCCATGCGGACGCCACGCAGCGGAAGTAGAATGGAGGCACATTTTATTAGGAAAGCCCGTTGGACGCCGACACCATCCGCAATCTGATCGAAACCGGCCTGCCTGGCGCCCGCGCCGACGTGCAGGGCGATGATGGCGTGCATTTCGAAGCGACCGTGGTCTGCGAGGCGTTCGCCGGCAAGATGCCGCTGGCCCGCCACCGCATGGTCTATGCCACGCTGGGCGACCTGATGGGCGGCGCGATCCACGCGCTGGCGCTGAAAACCGTGACCCCGGCCGAAGCCGGCTGAACCGCAGAAGATCCCGAATACATGGCCAAGATCGTTGTGACCGGCGGCGCTGCGCTGCACGGTGAAGTGAGCATCTCCGGCGCCAAGAACGCCGTCCTCCCCATCCTCTGCGCGACCCTGCTGGCCGATGAGCCGGTGGAGATCACCAACGTGCCGCACCTGCACGACGTGGTCACCACGGTCAAGCTGCTGGGCGAACTGGGTGCCAAGGTCACCATCGACCAGGGCACGCTGTCGCGTGGCAGTGCGATCGTGGTCGACCCGCGTTCGGTCAACCAGCACGTTGCGCCGTACGAGCTGGTCAAGACCATGCGCGCCTCGATCCTGGTGCTGGGCCCGCTGCTGGCCCGCTTCGGCGCGGCCGAAGTGTCGCTGCCCGGCGGCTGCGCGATCGGTTCGCGTCCGGTCGACCAGCACATCAAGGGCCTGCAGGCGCTGGGTGCCGAGATCGTGGTCGAGAACGGCTTCATCAAGGCCACTGCCAAGCGGCTGAAGGGCGGCCATTTCACCTTCGACATGGTCAGCGTCACCGGCACCGAGAACGTGCTGATGGGCGCGGTGCTGGCCGAAGGCACCACCATCCTCGACAACTGCGCGATGGAACCGGAAGTGACCGATCTGGCGCATTGCCTGATCGCGCTGGGCGCGAAGATCGAAGGCCTGGGCACTGCCCGCCTGGTCATTGAAGGCGTAGAGCGCCTGTCCGGCGGCCGCCACGAAGTGCTGCCCGACCGCATCGAAACCGGTACCTTCCTGGTCGCTGCGGCGATGACCGGCGGCAAGGTCACGGTCAACCGTGCGCGCCCGAACACCATGGACGCGGTGCTGTCCAAGCTGGTCGAGGCCGGTGCGAAGATCGAGACCACCGAAGACACCATCACCCTGGACATGCAGGGCAAGCGGCCGAAGGCGGTCAACCTGACCACCGCGCCGTACCCCGCATTCCCGACCGACATGCAGGCGCAGTTCATGGCGCTCAACTGCGTGGCCGACGGCGTCGGCGTGATCAACGAAACGATCTTCGAGAACCGTTTCATGCACGTCAACGAACTGCTGCGCCTGGGCGCGGACATCCAGGTCGAAGGCCACACCGCCATCGTGCGTGGCAGCGAGACCCTGAGCGGTGCGCCGGTGATGGCCACCGACCTGCGTGCCTCGGCCTCGCTGATCCTGGCCGGCCTGATGGCCAGCGGCGAGACCACCATCGACCGCATCTACCACCTTGATCGTGGCTACGAGAACATCGAAGAGAAGCTGTCTTCGCTCGGCGCCACCATCCGGCGCGTGCCATGATCCTGCGCGGCAAGTTCAGCCCGCGCCGCAAGGCGCTGCTGGCCCTGGTGCTGATCGTGCTGGCGTGGCTGGGCTATGCCTGGTACGCCAACATCGCCATCACCCAGGGCATCGAGCAGAAGGACATGGACTGGAATGGCGACGGCACGGTCTCGCGTGACGAGATCATCGAATCGTTCTACGCGGTCGCGGTGAACGACAGCCAGGACGGTAACCGCCATTGCCGCACCTTCGTCTGGCGCAGCACCGGCGATCAGATCCGCGTGGACTGCCGCACCGAGTTCAAGCCGGCCGCGGCCGAGCAAAAGAAGTAAGAACAACGCCCGCGAAAGCGGGCGTTTTTTTACGGTAGATCCACGCCATGCGTGGATGAAGGCGCCGGGTCGCTGTCGGGGTCAGAGCCCTTCCCGTTGGGAAGGGATCCGACCCCGGGCGCTCAGTTCATCGCCTTGATGGTCAGGTCCAGCGCATCGCGGCCGCTCTCACGCTGCAGCATGCGCGCCGGCACCGGGAATTCCGGCACGATCCAGGCGATCAGCTCCTTGTTGCCGTCGGCACGCGAGACCTTGGTGGCCTCGTAGCTCTTGCCGCCCACGGTGATCGATTCCTTGCCGATCACGCGGTAGGTCATGTTCTTGATGCGGCCTTCGTCGACCATGCGATAGGTCAGCGGCTTGCCGGCGGCCAGGTCGCGGGCGATCGCCAGATTGATCAGCAGCGCGTCCATGTCGCCCGTCTTCAACGCGATGGGGCCCGCACGGTCCGGCTTGATGTCGCCGGTCCAGGTGGCCTGGTTGCTGGTCCAGTTGTAGTTGGCCTGCACATTGCGCTTCTTCACCAGCAGTGCCGAACGGTCCTGGCTGCTGAGCGGGCGCAGCTGGCCGCGCACCTCTTCGAACACGGTGCTCTGGCTCAGGTCGGCCAGCTGGTTCTTCACCTGCAGCGTGTAGCGCCACTTGTTGGCTCCCTCGCTGCTCAGCGTCATGCTGCCATTGGCCTGCATGCCCATGTAGCTGGCCAGGTAATCGGCCTTGAATGGCTGCAGGGCCATGGCCGGCAGGCTGGCCACCGACAGTGCGGCTGCAGCGATCCAGGTGAGGGGGCGGGTCAGGGTGCTCATGCTCAGACTCCTTGGTATTCGATCAGGCGCAGATCGACGCGGTCTTCGCCGTCTTCGCGTTGCAGGATGCGCACCGGGGTGGGGACACCGTTGGCGATCCAGAGGATGGTTTCGTTGTTGCCGCCGTTGGTCCGGTAGACCCGCAGCGCGTTGTAGGACAGGTCGCCGACCTCGACGTTCTCGGTCTGCGGCGCGGCCTGGTAGTCGTGCTGGCGGACCTTGCCCATGTCCACGTAGCGGTAATGCATGGTGGCGCCCGGGCGGGCATCACGCATGATCGCCAGATTGATCAGCAGCGCGCTCTGGTCGCCCGGCTGCAGCGGGATCGGTTGCGCACGTTCCTTCTTGACGTCGCCGCTCCACTGCGCGGTGCCGGCCTGCCAGTTGTACGTGCCGACCGCCTTCTTGCCCAGGAACAGGCCCTTGCGCACCGTGCTCTGGCTGAGCGGCGCATAGACGCCGCTGCGCTCTTCGAACACCGTGCTCTGTTCGATGTTCAGGCCCAGCACGCTGGCAAAGCCGCGGCGGCCGACCACCTGCATGTCCACCCGCCACTGGTTGCCGCCGGTGTGGGTGACCTGCATGCTGGCGTCGCCGGCCTCCTTGCCTTTGTAGAAGGCCTGGTAGGTCGCGGTGAACGGCTGCAGCGGCGGCGGCTCCCAGGCCAGCGCCGGCGGCATCGGCACGGCCGGTTCCGCAGGCGGTTGGACTGCAGGCGCCGGCTGCGCAGGGGCCGCAGGCGCTTGCACCTGGCCCCAACCCACGCCGGGAAGCACGACAAGCGACAGCAGCAATGAAGTGGACAGCAGGGTCGTGGTCTTCATGGAGGACAGGAGCTGCAGGAGGGGAGCAGGATGCCAGCCCCGCAGTCAGCGGGGCGTGTGCGTGGGCGCTACCGGTTCAGGTTCCCGGCGGAATCTAGGGCCAGTGGGCTAAACAGGGGGTGACCGTCCAGGTGCGGCTGCCCCTCCCGTTCAGTCAGGCGGCCGGCGCACAGCAGTTGGAGGGTGGCGATCAGCAGGGGGTGCTCCACCGCCAGCACGCGCGCGGCCAGGCTGTCGGCGTCATCGCCGGGCATCACCGGCACCCGCCCCTGGGCCAGCACGGCGCCGGCATCCAGTTCGGGAACGACCAGATGCACGCTGGCCCCGTGCTCGGCATCGCCGGCGTGCAGCGCCCGCGCATGCGTATCCAGCCCTTTGTGCAGTGGCAGCAGGGAGGGGTGGATGTTGACCAGGCGGCCATTGAAGCGCTGCACGAAGGCGGCGCCGAGAATGCGCATGTAGCCGGCGCAGACGATCCAGTCCGGCGCGGCCGCGGCCAGTGCATCGCCCAAGGCCTGCTCGTAGGCGGCGCGGTCGTCGAATTCCTTCGGCGCATGTGCCCAGCGCAGGCTGGCGCCGACCCGTTGCAGCGCGGCGGCGGCCGGGCGGTCGGAGAACACGCCGACGACCTCGGCGGGCAGGCGCCCGGCCGCGATGGCATCGAGGATGGCCTGCAGGTTGCTGCCGCGCCCAGAGGCGAGCACCGCGATGCGGGTGGGCGCGGTCATTGCGCGGCACTCCGGCGGATCAACGGCCAGCTCAGCAGGCTGCCCACGGTCGCCAGCAGCATGTCGGCATGGGCGTCCCACATGTCGCCCTGCTGCCCGTTGTAGGCCTCGGCGGCGTCCGGCGACAGGGCCAGCGCGATGGCCCACTCGAACCACTCGTAGACCAGGCTGGCGCACATCACTGCCATCACCGCCAGGGTGAAAGCCTGGCCGCGGCGCAGCGCCGGCCAGGCATGGCGTGCCAGCTGCAGCAGCGCAGGCGTGAAGCAGACGCCGAACAGGAAGTGGATAAGCCGGTCGAAATGATTACGCTGCCAGCCAAACGCCGCATTCGGCGACCAGCCGGTCAGCGCCTGCGCCCATGCGTCGTAGGGCACGTTCGAGTACAGCCAGCGCGCAGCCACGCAGTGCAGTGCAATGAAGCCGCAGATCGCGATGAAGGCACCGTTGCCCAGCCAGCCACCCCGGCGGTCGACCCATAGCAGTGCGGCCAGCCCGATCACGGTCAGGGTGCTGTGCAGGGCCTGCTCGATGGGCCACAGCGGGTGGATCCAGCTGATCGCGAATACCGCCAGCACGGCGGCGAAGGCCAGCTTCTTGGGGCCCGTGAAACGGGAAGCGGCAGGCGAGGCGGTCGTCGGGAGGGCAGGCGCGGACATGGGGAGTCGATCAGGGAAGGGGGGCGTCTGCCGGCAAGCTCAGACGCTGAGATGGTCGCCGCGGTCGAACAGTGCGGCCATGTCAGGCTTGGACAGGAACACCCAGGCATAGGCGGTCAGGGCCATGCCCAGCGGGCCAGCCAGTACCGCCAGCCAGGCCGCGCGCTGGCACCAGGCCAGCCCGGTGCGGCGCGACAGCAGGCGCGCGGTGTGCAGCTGCACGACGCCAAGCGCGGCCGCCAACAGCGAAATGACCCCGTAGACCGTGGCCAGTACCGCGCCATCGCCCAGCCCGCGCGAGCTGGCGACCAGGCCGATGAAACCGAGGAACGCCAGCGCGGCCATCCAGTGGAAAACCGCCAGCGCGTAGAACAGCACCTTCAGCGTCTGCAGGTGGCTGGCCAGCTGCAGTTGCGCCAGGGTCTGCTGTGGTAGCGGCGGTGGTGCGCCGGGTGTCGTCATGTCGTTGCACCCCTTGCATCGAAGGCGGCCTTGACCTGCGGGCGCAGCAGCGTAACCAGGGTGAATACCCCCAGAACGGTGCCCAGCGGCGCGCACAGGCAGAGCAGGCCGGCCACGATCAGGCACAGCAGGTGGCGACGACGCTGGGCCAGGCAGCGTCCGGCCTGGATGACGAATGCGGCCATGCCCAGGCCACCGGCGACGAACACGGTCCCCAGCACCGTGAACACCCAGCCGAACAGGCGCTGTTCGGCCGGCGACGAGGGCTGGCCCCCGGAGTTCATCGGCAGATGGCCGCTCAGCGCACTGATGCCGAGCACGATGTACAGAATGAAAAACAGCGAGAGCAGCGCGATCAGGCCACCGAACACATAGTGCGCGATGGACAGCGCGCGTAGGTGGTCGGCGTCCTGCCTGCTGAAGACCGGCACGGCCGCCAACGGCGGCGGTACCGGGGTGGGTGCCAGGGGGGGCGTTGCGTCCATGCGGGCTCCTCGGGGTCGGGTTCAGCCGATGCGGACGCGTTCGGCGCCTTCGGCGGTGACCACCTGGCCGATGGTCCAGTGGTCCAGGCCCTGGGCTTGGACCGCCTCGGACACGGCAGCGACCTGCTCCGCTGCCACGATCAGCACGAAGCCGATGCCGCAGTTGAAGGTGCGCCACATCTCGCTGTCGGCGACCGCGCCTTCTTTCTGCAGCCACTGGAACACTGGCGGCAGGGTCCAGGACGAGGCCTGGATGTCCAGGCCGAGGCCATCGGGCACCACGCGGATGATGTTCTCGGTCAGGCCGCCACCGGTGATGTGGGCCATGCCGTGGATGGCATCGCCGTGCGACTTCAGCAGCGACAGGATCGGCTTCACGTACAGGCGGGTCGGTGCCATCAGCGCGTCGACCAGCTTCACGCCACCTTCCAGTTCCAGATCGGCCGGGCGGCCGGCGCGGTCGTAGATGCGGCGCACCAGCGAGTAGCCGTTGGAATGCGGGCCGGACGAGGCGATGCCGATCAGCACGTCGCCGGCGGCCACGCTGGCGCCGTCCTTCAGCTCGCTCTTCTCGACCGCAGCCACCGTGAAGCCGGCCAGATCGTACTCGCCCGGGGCGTACATGTCGGGCATTTCAGCGGTTTCACCGCCGATCAGCGCGCAGCCGGCCTCGGTGCAGCCGTTGGCGATGCCGCCCACCACCGCCGCGGCGGTATCGACGTCCAGCTTGCCGGTGGCGAAGTAGTCCAGGAAGAACAGCGGCTCGGCGCCCTGTACCAGCACGTCGTTCACGCACATCGCGACCAGGTCGATGCCGATCGTATCGTGGCGGTTCAGCTGATGGGCCAGCTTCAGCTTGGTGCCCACGCCGTCGGTACCCGACACCAGCACCGGCTCGCGGTACTTGTTGGACAGGTCGAACAGGGCGCCGAAGCCGCCCAGACCGCCCATCACTTCCGGGCGGAAGCTGCGCTTGACCAGGGGCTTGATCCGCTCGACCAGCGCGTTGCCGGCGTCGATGTCGACACCCGCGTCACGGTAGGTGAGGGGGGAGGGGGCGGAAGACGGGGTGTTGGTCACGGGCGTCGGCGCTGGCAGGGGTTGAACGGGCGATTTTAACAGGCCGCATTGGCGCAAAGGCCGTATTCGGGCAACAATTCCCCCGGATTCGTCGAGCCAATGGATGTCCTGATGCGCCGCAGCCTGATTCTGACCCTGCTCCTTGCACTGAGCCTGCCGGTGGCCACGATGGCCCAGAGCGGCCTGCGCACCGAGGGAGATGTTGCCACCGCCTCGGGTGCGTACGAGGCCGAAGTGCCCGTCAACAGCCAGGCCGAAACCGATCGCAACGGCGCCCTGGCCCGTGCCCTGAGCGTGGTGCTGGGCAAACTGTCCGGCGACCGCAACGTGATGTCCCGCCCCGGCGTGGTGCAGGCGCTGCGCAACGCCAAGGACTACGTGGCCAGCTACGACTACAAGCAGGACCAGAGCGTGGGCGCCAGCGGCGCGCCGAGCTTCAGGACCCTGCTGGTGGCCCGCTTCCGCGAGGATGACGTCGACTCGCTGGTCTCGGCGCTGGGCCTGCCGCTGTGGCCGCAGCCGCGGCCGAAACCGGTGGTGTGGTTGGCCGTCGACGACGGCAGTGGCCCGCGCCTGGTCAGCGTGCAGCAGGCCAACGCCGCCCGCCCGCTGCTGAACCGCGCCATCGAGCGGGGTTACAAGCTGGGCCTGCCCAGCGGCGGTGCCGCCGAACAGGCGCTGGCCGGTGCCATCTGGCGCCAGGACAGTGCCGCCGTGGCCCGCGCCTCGTCGCGCTACTCGCCGCCGATGCAGCTGATCGGCAAGCTCTACCGCGCCAACGGCGGCTGGCAGGCGGACTGGGTGTTCGTCGACAACGGCCGCGAGCTGAACAAGTGGACCAGCAAGGACGCCAACGCCATGCGTGCGATGGCCGCCGGTGCCGATGGCGCCGCCGACGCGCTGGTCAAGCGCTATGCCAAGGCGGGTGCCGCCGTCGGTCAGGCCGGGACCTACCGCGTGGTGGTCACCGGCATCAACAGTGCCGACGACTACCTGCGCCTTGCCGCCGGCCTGCGCGAGGTGCCGGTGGTGCGCAACGTCACCCCGCTGCACGCTTCGGCCGGCCAGCTGGAGCTGAGCCTGGAGATGACCACCGGCCTGGCCGGCTTCAACCGCATGCTGGGCGACAATGGCGTGCTGGTGCCCAGCGCGACGCTGCCGGCCCTGCCGACCCCGATCGATGACACCACCGGTGCCCCGGTGGCCGCGCCGGTCAGCAACGAGTACCGCTTGCGATGACCCTGACCCCGGAAGCCGAAATCGCGCAGTTCCTGCGCCGCCTGAAGTACATCCTGTTCGCCGGCCTGGTCGGCTGGGTGGTGTGGCTGCTGGCACCGATCCTGACCCCGTTCGTGCTGGCGCTGGCGCTGGCGTGGCTGGGCGATCCGCTGGTGGACCGCATCGAGGCCACCGGCCGTTCGCGCATGACCGGCGTGGTGCTGGTGTTCGCTGCGATGGTGCTGGTGATCGTGGCGCTGCTGCTGGTACTGGTGCCGATGATCGAGCGCCAGATCACCACCCTGATTGCGGTCGCGCCGCAGGCACAGGCGTGGCTGATGGAGAAGGGGATCCCCTGGTTCGAGCAGAAGACCGGCCTGGAAGTGATGCAGTGGCTGGATCCGGACCGCCTGATCGAATGGGTGCGCAGCCACTGGCAGCAGGCCGGCGGCTTCGCCACCACCTTCATGGGCTACGTCTCGCGTTCGGGCTTTGCGATGGTGACCTGGGTGGTCAACATCCTGCTGCTGCCGATCCTGGCGTTCTACTTCCTGCGCGACTGGGACAAGCTGGTCGAGCGGGTGGCGTCGGTGATTCCGCGCAACCACATCGGCACCATCAGCGCGTTGGCGCGCGAGTCCAACGAGGTGCTGGGGGCGTTCATCCGCGGACAGTTCCTGGTGATGCTGGCGCTGGGCGTGATCTATGCCGGCGGCCTGTCGCTGGTCGGCCTCAAGCTGGGCCTGCTGATCGGCCTGATTGCCGGCCTCATCAGCTTCATCCCATACCTGGGCGCGACCACTGGCGTGCTGATGGCGGTGATCGCGGCACTGGTGCAGGCGCAGGGCTTCGACCTGAAGCTGCTGATCCTGGTGGGCGTGGTGTTCACCGTGGGCCAGCTGCTGGAAAGCTACGTGCTGACCCCGCGTATCGTCGGCGACAAGATCGGCCTGCACCCGGTGGCAGTGATCTTTGCGGTGATGGCCGGCGGCCAGCTGTTCGGCTTCCTCGGCATGCTGCTGGCGCTGCCGGTGGCGGCGGTGACCAACGTGCTGCTGCGCTATGCGCATCAGCGCTACCGCCAGAGCGAGCTGTACGTGGGCGAGAAGCCGGCGATCGTGCTTGATGGCGTAGTGGACGCCCCCCATATCATCGTTCCGAACGACAAGGGCCCCGACCTGAAGTGATGGGTGTGCCGCAACTGCCGCTGGCCCTGCATTACCCGCGGGACCAGCGCCTGGAGACCTTCATCGGCGCGCCGGACGGCGCGCTGGCGCAGCTGCGCGCGATCGCGGTTGGTGCCAGCCACGACTGGGTCTACCTGGAAGGTGCGGCGGGAACCGGCAAGACCCACCAGGCGCTGGCGATGTGCTCCAGCGCCGAGCAGGCCGGGCGCCTGCCGACGTACGTGCCACTGGCCAGCGCCGCCGGCCGCGTTCGTGCAGCGCTGGATGGGCTGGACGCACGCGAACTGGTGGCGCTGGACGGGCTGGACGAGGTTGCCGGCAATCGCGAGGACGAGATCGCGCTGTTTGATTTCCACAACCGCGCGCGCGCTGCAGGTGTGACCGTGCTGTACACGGCGCAGAAGGCGCCGGGCGAGCTGGGCCTGGTGCTGCCGGACCTGCGTTCGCGCCTGGGCCAGTGCGTGCGCGTGCTGCTGCAGCCGCTGGATGAGGAAGGTCGTGCTGCGGTGCTGCGCGAGCGTGCACTGCGACGTGGCCTGGCCATCGATGAAGCGGCCATCGAATGGCTGCTGTCGCACACCGGCCGTGAGCTGGGTGGATTGATCACCCTGCTGGACTGGCTGGACCGCGAATCGCTGGCGGCGAAGCGGCGGATCACCGTGCCGTTCCTGCGCCAGGTGCTGGAAGAAGGCCGGCCCCGCTACTGAGGGTGGGGTTTGTTTGCAGGGCTGCGCCCTGCACCCGCGGTAGTGCCGGCCGCTGGCCGGCAGCTTCAACAGCAACGTCAAAGGCTGGCTTCCTGAGGGGAGGCGGGGTGGCTCAGGTTGCGGGGGACGGCGCAAGTACGTCGATGTAGCCTCGATCGCGCCATCCATGGCGCTCACGCCCCC
>NZ_JBHHMJ010000022.1:0-2969 GCF_042136455.1 Stenotrophomonas sp. 3diitr2024 | reverse complement strand
CGGCGCGGCGTCGATCGAGGAGTAGTCCTTGAACTCGCCACCGAAGCGCTCGGCACCGATCTTGGTCAGTGCGGCGGTCAGCGTGGTCTTGCCGTGGTCGACGTGACCGATGGTGCCGACGTTGACGTGCGGCTTGGTGCGTTCGAACTTACCCTTTGCCATTGTTCTATACCTTGATTGTTCGTAAGTGGTTTCAAGAGAGGCTGAGCGAGGCTCAGCCCTTCTTCATGACGGCTTCGGCGATGTTGGTCGGAGCCGGCTCGTAGTGATCGAATTCCATGGTGAAGGTGGCGCGGCCCTGGGTCTGCGAACGCAGTGCAGTGGCGTAGCCGAACATTTCACCCAGCGGGATCATCGCGTTGATGATGCTGGCCGAACCGTCACCGGTGGTGTCGGAACCCTGCAGCACGCCGCGACGACGGCTGACGTCGCCCATCACGTCACCCTGGTAATCCTCCGGGGTCACGATCTCGACCTTCATAATCGGCTCCAGCAGCACCGGCTTGGCCTTGGCGAAGCCCTGCTTGAAGGCCATCGACGAAGCCAGCTTGAACGCCATTTCCGAGGAGTCGACGTCGTGGTACGAACCGAACACCAGCTTCACCTTGACGTCCACGACCGGGAAGCCAGCCAGCGGGCCGCTGGTGATAGTTTCGCGCAGGCCCTTCTCGACCGACGGGATGAATTCCTTCGGGATCACGCCGCCGGTGATGTCGTTGATGAACAGGAAGTCGTCCTTGATCATCGGAGCGATCTTCGGATCGGCACGGTCGGCAGCGGTGATCGGCGACAGCTCGATCACGACGTGACCGTACTGACCCTTACCACCGGACTGCTTGGCGTGCTTGTAGTCCGACTTGACGTCGGCCAGGGTGATGGTTTCGCGGTAGGCCACCTGCGGCGCGCCGACGTTGGCTTCAACGTTGAACTCGCGCTTCAGGCGGTCAACGATGATGTCCAGGTGCAGCTCGCCCATGCCCGAGATGATGGTCTGGCCGGATTCTTCGTCGGTCTTGACGCGGAACGACGGATCTTCCTGTGCCAGACGGCCCAGGGCCAGGCCCATCTTTTCCTGGTCCGACTTGGTCTTCGGCTCGACGGCCATCGAGATCACCGGCTCCGGGAACGTCATGCGCTCCAGGATGATCGGGGCGTCCACGGCGCACAGGGTGTCACCGGTGGTGGTGTCCTTCAGGCCCACGGCAGCGGCGATGTCACCGGCCAGAACTTCCTTGATTTCCTCGCGGTTGTTCGAGTGCATCTGCAGGATGCGGCCGATGCGCTCCTTCTTGCCCTTCACCGAGTTCAGCACGGTGTCGCCACCGTTCAGGGTGCCCGAGTAGACACGGAAGAAGGTCAGCGCGCCGACGAACGGGTCGGTGATGATCTTGAAGGCCAGCGACGAGAACGGAGCCTTGTCGTCCGACTTGCGGGTCATTTCGACGGTGTCGTCGTCAACGTCCACGCCCTTCACGTCCGGCACGTCGACCGGCGACGGCAGCAGCTGGATCACGCCGTCCAGCATGGCCTGCACACCCTTGTTCTTGAAGGCCGAGCCGCAGTACATCGGCACGATCTCGGTGGCCAGGGTGCGGGTACGCAGGGCGCTGATGATTTCAGCCTCGGCCAGCTCTTCGCCGCCCAGGTACTTTTCCATCAGCTCTTCGCTGGCTTCGGCAGCGGTCTCGACCATGAACTGGCGAGCCTCTTCAGCCGGGCCCTGCAGTTCGGCCGGGATGTCGCTGTATTCGAACTTCATGCCCTGCGAAGCTTCATCCCAGTGGATGGCCTTCATCTTCAGCAGGTCGACGACGCCCTTGAAGTTGTCTTCAGCGCCGATCGGCAGCTGCATCGGCACGGCAACCGCACCCAGCTTGGCCTTCAGCTGGCCGACGACCTTCTGGAAGTTGGCACCGGTGCGGTCCATCTTGTTGACGAACGCGATGCGCGGCACGTGGTACTTGTTGGCCTGGCGCCACACGGTTTCCGACTGCGGCTGCACGCCACCGACGGCGCACAGGACGAAGACGGCACCGTCGAGCACGCGCAGCGAACGCTCCACTTCGATGGTGAAGTCGACGTGCCCGGGGGTGTCGATGATGTTGAAGCGGTGCTCCGGCAGGGACTTGTCCATGCCCTTCCAGAACGCGGTGGTGGCAGCGGACTGGATCGTGATGCCACGCTCCTGCTCCTGCTCCATCCAGTCCATGGTGGCGGCGCCGTCGTGCACTTCACCGATCTTGTGGCTCTTGCCGGTGTAGAACAGGATGCGCTCGGACGTGGTGGTCTTGCCGGCATCGATGTGAGCCATGATGCCGAAGTTACGGTAACGCTCGATGGGAGTGGAACGGGCCACGGGAGCCTCTCAGATTTCTTGGATTTCGGATGGCCGAACGCCGCCTTTCGGCGGCCTTCGGATTGGCGCAGTCCTTCTGGGACCGCGAGGCAGCACGCACCGAAGTGGTGCTGCCCTGCCTGTTTTACAAGGCCGTCAAACTCACCAGCGGTAGTGGGCGAATGCCTTGTTGGCTTCGGCCATGCGGTGGGTTTCTTCGCGCTTCTTGATGGCGCCGCCGCGGTTTTCCGAGGCGTCGATCAGTTCAGCAGCCAGCTTCTTCGGCATGGTGTTCTCACCACGCTTGCGCGCGGAGTCGATCAGCCAGCGCATGGCCAGGGCCATCTTGCGCGACGAACGCACTTCGACCGGCACCTGGTAGGTGGCACCACCGACGCGGCGCGACTTGACTTCGACCGCCGGAGCGACGTTGTCCAGAGCCTTCTGCACCAGTTCAATGGCGTTGGCGCTGCTGTTCTTCTCGGTGATCACGTCCATGGCGCCGTACACGATCTTTTCGGCGACGGACTTCTTGCCGCTCTGCATGACCATGTTGATGAAGCGGGCGATGGTTTCGCTTCCGTGCTTCGGATCGGGCAGGACGGAACGCTGCGGAGTATTACCCTTACGCGAC
>NZ_JBHHMJ010000012.1:0-3521 GCF_042136455.1 Stenotrophomonas sp. 3diitr2024 | reverse complement strand
ACAAAAAGGGGACGGAGGGTATTAAGTCGTTTATGCACAAACGACTTAATCCCCTCCGTCCCCTTTTTTCAACCGAAGACGAACTTGCCCTTCATCATCGCGAAGTGGCCGGGGAACGAGCAGAAGAAGGTGTAGTCGCCGCCCTTCTGCAGGCCCTGGGTGGAAAAGCGCACGCGCGTGGTCTCGCCACCACCAATTACTTTGGTGTGCGCCAGCACGCGCTTGTCAGCCTTCGGCAGGTAGCTGTCGGCCAGGGTCATGCGCATGCCTGCCAGTGCCACCGGCTGGTAATCGGCAGTGCGGGTCAGCACCCAGTTATGGCCCATCGCGGTAGCGGCCAGCTTGCCGGTGTGGCGCAGGGTCAGGTCCACGGCAGTGCAGTCGGCGGCAAGCTTGATCTCGCGAGTGCTGAAGCTCATCTGGTCGGTGCTGTCGATGCTCACTGCACACACCCGCGCCATCGCCGACGGCGCCAGCATCAGCGCGCCCAGTCCCACTGCCACCCACCAAGCCTTCATCGTTGCCTCTCCTGCGGATTCAAGCGCCATTCTAGGCAGGCCCCTGCGGCCGCGTCTGCGACCGTCTGTCGCATGCCCACTCCAGGGTTTCCCGCGCACTCACTGCAATGGCATGCTCGACCGATGCGGATCGACCTGTTGCTGCTGGATGTGGACGGCGTGCTGGTGCAGTACCAGCGCGCGCAGCGCGTGCTGCACCTGGCGCAGGTACTGGATGTTACCCCTGCCGCAGTGCAGGCGGCGCTGTTCGACAGCGGACTGGAAGCGGCGCATGACAACGGCACGCTGCAGGGTCCGGCCTATCTGGCGCGGCTGGGGGAGTGCCTGGGCAGGACCGTCGATGTACCCAGCTGGATCGCCGCACGCCAGGCGGCCAGCCATCCGCAGCACGCGGTGCTGCAGCGGCTGCAGGTCCTGCAGCTGCCACTGGCGGTACTGACCAACAATGGCGCGCTGATGGTGCAGGCGCTGCCCATCCTGCTGCCGGAACTGTTCCCTGCGCTGCAGGGACGCGTGTTCTGCAGCGCCGATTTCGGCCTGCGCAAACCCGCACCGGAGGTCTTCCTGCGCACGCTTGAGGCCCTCGGCGTGGCGCCTTCGCGCACGCTGTTCGTCGATGACCTGTTCGCCAATGTGCGCGGCGCACGCGCCGCCGGCCTGCACGCGGAAACCGTGCGCGATGGCCGAGGGCTGGGCAAGGTGTTGAAGCGATACGCGGTGGGCTGATCGGGGTCAGAGCCCTCTCCGCAGGAGAGGGATCCGACCCCAGCGCCGGGGCGTCAGCGCGCGGCGATGAACGCAGCAATCGCTGCGCGCAGGCGCTTGAGGCCTTCGGCCACTTCTTCGTCGGTGATGTTCAGCGACGGCACGAAGCGCAACACGTCCGGGCCGGCCTGCAGGGTCAGCAGGCCGTGCTCGGCGGCATGGTCGAGGATCGCCCCGGCCTGGCCGGCAAAGTCCTTGCCCAGCACCGCACCCAGCATCAGGCCGCGGCCACGCACGTCGCTGAACACACCGAACTCGTCGTTGATGCGGGCAAAGCCATCGCGCAGCGCCTTCGACTGGCGGCTGACATTGGCGGCGATCTCCGCCGAGGCCAGCTTGCGCAGTGCCACGCGGGCCACCGCAGCGGCCAGCGGGTTGCCGCCGAAGGTGGTGCCGTGCGCGCCGAACTGCATGGTCTCGGCCACCTTCGGGCCGGCCAGCATCGCGCCGATCGGGAAGCCGCCACCGAGTGCCTTGGCCAGGGTGACCATGTCCGGCACCACATCATCCTGCCAGTGCGCGAACAGCGTGCCGGTACGGCCCATGCCGGCCTGGATCTCGTCCAGCACCAGCAGTGCGTTGTGCTGGTCGCACAGTTCACGCACGCGCTTGAGGAAACCGGACTTGGCCGGCATCACGCCGCCCTCGCCCTGGATCGGCTCCAGCATCACCGCCGCCACGTCGCCGGCGGCCATCGCGGTTTCCAGCTGCACCTCATCGTTGAAATCGATGTAGCGGAAGCCGCCAGGCAGCGGCTCGTAGCCTTCCTGGTACTTCGGCTGGGCGGTAGCGGTCACCGCGCCCATCGTGCGGCCGTGGAAGCTGCCACGGAAAGTGATGATCACCCGCTTGTCGGCGGGACGGCCCTGGCTGGAGGCCCACTTGCGGACCATCTTGATCGCCACTTCGTTGGCTTCGGCGCCGGAATTGCACAGGAACACGCGCTCGGCGAAGCGGCTGGCCTTCACCAGCTCCTCGGCCAGGTGCAGCGGCGGCGCACTGTAGAACACGTTGCTGGTGTGCCAGAGCTTGCCGGCCTGCTCGACCAGCGCGGCCACCAGGTCCGGATCATTGTGGCCCAGGCCGCACACGGCGATGCCGGCGGCCAGGTCGATGAACTCACGCCCCTGGCTGTCCCACACGCGGGCGCCCTGGCCTCGCTCCAGTACCACCTGGCGGGGCTTGTAGACCGGCAGGTAATAGTGCGAAAGGGAGATCAGCGGATCGGTCGCGGCGGTCATGGCAGTCGGCAGGGTTCAGGAATGCCCATTCTCGCGCCGGAACCCCTGCGGCACAATGCGCCCATGCGACCGTTTTCCGCCCCCCAGCTCAACCCCGCCACCGAGACCGGCTGGCGCCGTCGGTGGTTCGACATCATCTACCGCCATGACTCGCGGCCCTCGCGCAACTTCGACCTGATCCTGGTGGTGGCGATCGTCGCCAGCATCCTGGTGGTGATGATCGACAGCGTGCAGCACCTGCATGCCGAGTGGTCCACCGGCCTGTACATCCTGGAATGGGGCTTCACCATCATCTTCACCGCCGAGTACCTGCTGCGGCTGGCGGTGGTCAAGCGACCGCTGCGCTACGCGGTGAGCATCTGGGGCATCATCGACCTGCTGTCGATCCTGCCCGCCTACCTGTCGATGTTCATCCCCGGCGCGCAGAGCCTGCTGGTGGTGCGTGCGCTGCGCATCCTGCGCGTGTTCCGCATCCTCAAGCTGACCCGCTACATCGAGGAAAGCGGCGTCCTGATGACGTCGCTGTGGCGCAGCCGGCGCAAGGTGCTGGTGTTCCTGTTCACGGTGATCACCATCACCATCATCGCCGGGGCGCTGATGTACGTGATCGAGGGCCCCGAACACGGCTTCACCAATATCCCGGCCAGCATGTACTGGGCGGTGGTGACCATGGCCACGGTCGGCTTCGGCGACATCGTGCCGCAGACCGTGCTTGGCCGCTTCGTCACCTCGGTGCTGATCCTGATCGGCTACAGCATCATCGCCGTGCCGACCGGCATCTACACCGCCGAACTGGCCAGCACCATGCGCGAAGCCGAACTGGCCGCGCGCCGCGATGCCCGCGGCTGCCCGCATTGCGGGCTGGAGGGGCATGAACCCGATGCGCGGCACTGCCGCAAGTGTGGTGGCCAGCTGCCGGATGCGTTCAGCCATTGAGGCACATGCCGGCCAACGCCCGGCACTACCGGACCAACAGGGTGCGCGCCGGGCATGGCCC
>NZ_JBHHMJ010000713.1:0-681 GCF_042136455.1 Stenotrophomonas sp. 3diitr2024 | reverse complement strand
CACCACCGCGCTGCTGCTGATGAGCGCTGCGCCGCTGCTGTTCACCGCCTGCCAGAAGGAGCCGGAGGTGAAGGTGCAGGAAGGCCTGTACACCTCGGTCGAGGCCTGCACCGAGGCCACCGGTGATCCGTCGTCGTGCCGCAATGCCTTTGCCGAAGCGCAGAAGCAGGCCGCCGATGCGGCGCCGAAGTACGCCAGCAAGGAAGCCTGCGAGAAGGATTACAAGCCGGAGCAGTGCGTGCAGCAGCACACCTCGGCCGGCACCTCGTTCATCGGCCCGATGATGATGGGTTTCTTCATGTCGCAGATGCTGAGCAACCGCGGCGGCCTCGCCCCGCAGGCGCCGGCGTCGGCACCGGCATACCAGGACAAGAACGCTGGCTGGGCGCGCCCGGCACCGGGCGGCACCGGTGGCCTGAACACCGCCAGCGGCATCGGCGCCGGCAAGGCCGGTCTGGCACCGGTCACCAGCGAACCGAACCGTGCGGTCACTGCCAGCCGTGGTGGCTTCGGCAACACCAGCGCACGCCGCAGCACCAGCGGCAGCTACGGCGGCTGATCGACCCATGCAGCGCATCCGGATTGCCGCGCGTGCCCAGTGGCGGGCACGCGCGGAGGAAGCGGGTTTCCGTTTCCATACCATCGATGGCCAGCCCTACTGGGATGAAAGCGCGTAGCGCA
>NZ_JBHHMJ010000322.1:0-269 GCF_042136455.1 Stenotrophomonas sp. 3diitr2024 | reverse complement strand
TGACGAAGAGATCATCCGCGCCTCGCGCCGGCGCAACGACACCCTGCCGATGGGCACCACCGTGGTCGCCGCACGCGTGCAGGGCAATCGCTATGAAGTGGCATGGGTCGGTGACAGCCGCGCCTATCTGTGGCGTGACGAAGGCTTCTGGCTGCTGCCGCCGGTGATGCTGCTGGCATTGCTGGCCTTCCGCCGTCGTGCGCTGCTGGCCGCGGTGCTCGCGGTCGGCCTCGTGCCATGGATGAATCACGCGCAGGCGCAGGCACCTG
>NZ_JBHHMJ010000707.1:0-328 GCF_042136455.1 Stenotrophomonas sp. 3diitr2024 | reverse complement strand
GAAATCATCACCACCGGCAGCGGATGCAGGCGCATCAGGTTTTCCAGGAACGCCAGCCCGTCCATGCGCGGCATTTCCACGTCCAGGGTGATCACGTCCGGGAGCAGGCGCTTGATCTCGTCGAAGTTGCCCAGGGTGTCGTTGGCCACGATCTGGATCGGGGCGAAGCAGGAGCCGTCGCTCACATTCACGAAGGCCAGATTCGCTGAACCGCGCACGCCCGAGGCCGACGTTGCCGGGCTGGAGCAGGCTGGCTGCGATGCGGTGTGGCTGCCCAGCGTGGAGGCGATGTACCCGCTGGGCGTGGACAAGACCACGCGCGTGCACG
>NZ_JBHHMJ010000702.1:0-91427 GCF_042136455.1 Stenotrophomonas sp. 3diitr2024 | reverse complement strand
CCGGATGCACGATGTAGTGCAGGTTCGGTGCAATCCTGAGCTGCGGGGTGAGCTGGATGCCATAGCTCAGCTCCATCATCACCTGGCTTCCGTGCGGGGTGCCTCTGCCGCCGGCGGCAGCGCGGGCCAGGCGGAGGTTCTCCAGCGCGATGCCGCTGTACTTCTGCCGGGTGACGACGAAGCCGATGCTGTCCTGCGGCCGGCGGGCGAACGTGCCTTTCTGCACAAGCCCGGCCTGCAGGAAGTGATCCTCGATCAGCTGCCCGGAGGTACCCTTGAGCGCGGCGCCGAAAAGGGTCAGGCCGCGGCCATTGCCATCGCCGGTAAGCTGCTGCTCGAAGCGCGCGAACGCACCGGAGCGACCGTGGCGTGCCGCGTACTCCTGGCCACTGAGCAGCGCGGGAATGCCGTTGGCATCGCGCAGCGGATCGCGATAGGTCGAGTTGTCCTGCCAGCCACCGAGTTCGTAGCGGGCTTTCAGTCGTGCCGAAGCCGGGCTGCGCCAGCCGATCGTGTAGGGCACGATCCACCCGGTGGCCTGGTTCGTATTCCACTTCAGGCCATGCTGGCCATCCTCGGCCTGGCTGGGATCGACCTGGTAGGCACCGATGCGGACATAGACATCGGGCGTCACCCAGGTCGTGGCGTCGGCCATCCAGCTCGACACCGGCCACCAGGTGAAGTTGCTGGTGCGGAAAACGTAGGTCGGGTTGCCGCACGCCGAGTTGCCCTGGAAGTACTGGCACAGCTCCGACCCGAGGTGGTGGATGTTGGCGACGCTGCGACCGGCCTCCAGCACCAGCCGGTCGTTGAACAGCTTCTGTTCCAGGGTCAGGTTGGCCAGGCGGGTCCCCTGGCCGCCGTAGATTTCCTGCACCGAGGTGCTGTTGCCGGTGCTGCTGTTGGCGAGGTTGGTGCCGTGGCGATTGATGCCATAGGCCTTGATCGTGGCCCCCCGCCAGCCGAACGCAGCGTCGAGGTCAACATCGGCGCCGAACATCAGCTGGCCGGCGTAAGCGGTGCCGCTGCGCTTGCCACCATCGAGCGTGGCGGCCGCCTCGCCGGTGTAAGCCAGTTTGGGAGTGAGGACATCACTCGCGTTGGCAGCTACGGTCAGTGAGGGCAGGGTCAGCAGGATCGCTACCGGCACCAGGCGGCAGGAAGGGCAGGTCATGGGCGGGGTTCCTTTTACAGGGTGGGGGCCGTGACCGGCTTCTTGAGGATGCGCAGTGCAATCGCGGTGACCGCCACGCCGGCCAACAGCGCCAGCAGGTAGACACCAAGATGGGTGACCGCGTTCGGGATCGGCAGCACGAACACACCGCCGTGCGGCACCTTCAACTCGACGCCTGCGGCCATCGAGATCGCACCGGCCACGGCCGAGCCGAGGATCAGCGCAGGAATGGTGCGCAGCGGATCGCGTGCCGCGTAGGGAATAGCCCCCTCGGTCACGAAGCTCAGGCCGAGCACGCCGGCGGCACCGGCAGTGCCGCGCTCCTCGGCAGTGAAGCGGTTGCTGAACAACCACGTCGCCAGCGCGATGCCCAGCGGTGGCGTCATGCCGCCGATCATGGTCGCCGCCATCGGCGTGTAGACCTGGCTGGAAATCAGGGCGGTGGAGAAGGCGTAGGACGCCTTGTTGACCGGTCCACCCATGTCAACGGCCATCATGCCGCCCAGCAGCAAACCGAGCAGGATCGCGCTGCTGCCCTCCATGCCGCGCAGCCAGTCGGTCAGCCAGGCCAGCAGTGCGGCCACCGGCGTGCCGATCACGTACATCATCAGCAGGCCGACCAGCAGCGTGCCCAGCACCGGCAGGATCAGCACCGGCTTGAGGCCTTCCAGGCTGCGCGGCAGGCGCAGCGCACGGTTGATCCAGTGCACGCCATAGCCGGCGATGAAGCCCGCCAGGATGCCGCCGATGAAACCTGCGTCCATGTTGACCGCAACCAGCCCGCCGATCATGCCGGGCGCGATGCCGGGGCGGTCGGCGATGGAGTAGGCGATGTAGCCGGCCAGCGCCGGCACCATCAGCATGAAACCGGACTTGGCGCCGATCTGGAACAGCGACCAGGCCAGCGTCCCCTTGTGTGCGTCGTCGAAGGCATAGATGCCGCCGAGTGCGAACGCCAGGGCGATCAACAGGCCGCCGGCTGTCACGAACGGCAGCATGAACGACACGCCGGTCATCAGGTGCTTGTAAGGACCGGTGCTCTTGTTCCTTTCTGCGGTACGGCCCGAAGCCGCTGTCCCCGCGTGCACGCCGGCCTCGGCCAGCGCCTTGCGGATCAGGTTCTGGCCGTCAGTGATCGCCGGCTTGGTACCACTCTTGAACAGGCGCTTGCCTGCGAAACGCGACAGATCGACTTCGCGGTCGGCGGCGATCAGCACCACATCGGCAGCGGCGATTTCCGCATCGCTCAACGCATCCTGCGCGCCGACCGAGCCCTGTGTTTCAACCCGGATCGCATGGCCCAGCGCTTTGGCAGCCTGTTGCAGGCCTTCTGCTGCCATGAAGGTGTGAGCGATGCCGGTGGGGCAGGAGGTGACGGCAACGATGCGCTTGCCAGCCCCGGTGGCGGGGACACTGGCCGGCGCGGCTGCGAGCGGTGCAAGCGCGGCGACCGGATCGTCCAATACCTCGCCCAGGCTGGCATGCACGATCCGGGCATTGCCGAAGCGTGCGATGTCTGCCTCGCCATCGCCCACCAGCAGCAGTTGGGTCGCGGAGGCGGCGTCCGAGGCGGGCAGCGCGCCGGTCACGCCCTGGTCGCTGCGGATTTCGATCATCAGCTCAAGCCCGCGCTGGCGGGCCGCGCGACGCAGAGCCTCGGCGGCAAGTACCGCCTCGATGCTGCGTTCGCCAGCGGCGATGACTACGGTGGAAGCGTGCATGGGAACTCCTGGAATGCTTCGGGTTCGTCCTTGCCGGAGGCATCGCGGGTGGCCCGAAGCCAACCGCTGCTCCTCCGGCAGGTGTTTCAATCCAACCGCTCGATCAGTACATCGCCGGCCCCGGCGCGCACCTGCGCCGGATCGAGCCGCCGCGCGTCTCCGCTATCCAGCCGGCTCATCGAGAACGCCGTGGCCAGTCGTGCACAGGCGGCCAGGTCGAGGGAGCGCTCCAACAGCGCGGCGGCGATGCCGGCGACCATGGCATCACCGGCGCCCACCGTGCTGCCCTGGGCCAGACGCGGCGGTCGCGCGACCAGGGCGCCGGCGCGATCAATGAACAGCGCGCCGTCGGTCCCCATGGAGATGGCAACGAGTGCGACACCGCGTTCGACCAAGGCCTGGCCTGCAGCGCGCAGTGCGCTGCGATCCGGCAGCGACGTGCCGGTCCAGGCCTCCAGTTCGTGGCGGTTGGGCTTGATGGCGTAGGGCAGCGCGCCCCGCGCGCCGTCCAGCGCAGCTGCAAGCGCATCGCCGCTGGTGTCCAGCAGCACGCGCGCACCGGCCGTTCCGGCCTGCGCCTGCAACCGCGCCCATGCATCGGCCGGCAGTCCGTGCGGCAGGCTGCCGGACAGCACAACCGGCAGGCCGGGCGCGAGCAGGGCGCCGAGCTGGCGCGACACCGCGTCCAGGCCGGCAGCGTCCACGGCCAGGCCTGGCAGGTTGATGTCCGTCGTTTCGCCGTTGGCCTCTTCGACCAGCTTGATGTTGGTGCGGGTATGGCCCGGAACGCGCAGGCAGCCGTCAATGATGCCCCGCTCACGGAACAGCGTTCGGAACACGCCGTCGTTGCCGTCGCCCAGCACACCCAGCGCGGTGATCGGCACGCCCCAGTCGGCCAGGCAGGCCGCCACGTTGATGCCCTTGCCGCCTGCGTCGTCGCGGGAGCTGCCGGCGCGATGCACCCGGCCTGGCTGCAGGCGGGCCAGGCGCACGGTCTGGTCGATGGCCGGGTTCAGGGTCACGGTGACGGCGCGGGCAGTCATGCGCGCGCTCCATCGAGGCCGCGCACCTGCTCGGCGGTTTCGCACCCCAGTGCGGTGCTCGCCAGCGCTTGCAGTTCGGTCATCGCGGTGCCACGCAGGCGCGCCTTCACCGCCGGGATGTCGTTCGGAGTCATCGACAGTTCGTCCACGCCCAGGCCAGCCAGCAACATGGCGCCGAAGGGATCGCCGGCCAGGCCGCCACAGACGCCGACCCAGCGCCCATGCAGCCGTGCGCCTTCAACCGTGGCGCGGACCGCGCGCAGCACCGCCGGATGCAGGCTGTCGGCCTCGGCGGCGAGTTCCGGGTTCTGGCGGTCGATCGCCAGCACGTACTGGGTCAGATCATTGGTGCCGATCGAGAAGAAGTCGGCATGGCGCGCCAGTACGTCGCTCTGAGCGGCGGCAGCCGGCACTTCGATCATGATGCCGATCGGCACCACCGGCGCCTCCAGCTCGGCACGCAGGCGCTCACAGATGGCGCGCAGTGCGACCAGCTCGGTCACCGACGTGATCATCGGGAACATGATGGACAGGCGTGCACCGTCCTTGGCGGCGCGATACAGCGCACGCAGTTGCGGCTCCAGCAGGTCAGGGCGGCGCAGCAGCAGGCGCGCGCCGCGCACGCCGAGGAACGGGTTCTCCTCGCGTGGCAGTTCCAGGTGCGCCACCTGCTTGTCGCCGCCGATGTCGAGCGCGCGCACGATCAGCGGGCGGCCGTTGAGTGCCTTGGCCATCGCCAGATAGGTGGTGTACTGCTCCTCCTCGCTGGGCGTACTGCCACGTTCGAGGAACAGGAACTCGGTGCGCATCAGGCCGACGCCTTCCGCACCCTGTTCCAGTGCCAGTGGCACCTGGTCGGGCAGGTTGACGTTGGCGCCGATGTCGATGCGGTGGCCGTCGGGGGTCTGGGCGGGTTGCGCGCGTTGCGCGGCTTCGCGCTCGCGGATCTGCTGCTGTTCGGCGATCCATTCGCGTGCCGAGGCGAGATCGGCTTCGGAGGGGGACAGGTAGAGCCGTCCGCTGCTGCCGTCCAGGATCGCTTCGCGGCCTGGCTGGATCGCCAACAGCCCGGCGCCGCCGGCCACCAGCGCCGGCAGGCCCAGCGTGCGCGAGAGGATGGCGGTGTGCGAGGTCGGCCCGCCCTGCGCGGTGGCCAGGCCGAGCACGCGACCGGTGTCGAGATTGGCGGTATCCGAAGGCGACAGATCTGTGGCGATCAGGATGCACGGTTGCGACGGCAGATCCGCCAGGCCACCACCTTCAGCAGAAGGGTCAAGCTGCGCCAGCACGCGTCGGCCGACATCACGCAGGTCCGCCGCGCGCCCGGCCAGCACCGGATTGCCCAGCGCCGCCAGCCCGGAGGCGATCTGCTCGATGGCCTGGTGCCATGACCACGCCACACCATGGCCTTCGACCATCAGCTGGCAGGTGCGGGTGATCAGGTCGGTGTCGTCGAGCAGCGCGGCCTGCGCCTTGAAGATCGCCGCATCCGAAGCGCCAAGGCGGCGCTGGGTGTCGTCCTGCAGAGCGGCCAGCTGCTGGCGGGTGCGGCCGAGTGCATCCTGCAGGCGTGCGCCGCCCTCGCCAAGCGGGGCAGGACGGTCGGTGACTTCCGCCTGCGTGCTGGCCAGCACATGCACCGGGCCGATCGCCAATCCGGGGCTGGCGCCGATGCCAATGATCGTCGCCTGCGCTTCGGGCGGTTTCCACCCGGCGACAGGGGCTGCTGCCTTGCGCTGGGCTGCACGCTCGGCATCAGCCCTTTCCTGTGCGACCAATCCATCCATGACCTTGCGCAGCGCAGCCAGCAGCGCGGGGGCATCGGCGCCCTCGGCAGAAACACGCACGGCATCGCCCTCACGCAACCCGAGCTGAAGCAGCGCTACCAGACTCTTGGCATCGGCCGCCTGATCGCCCACGCGGACCTGCGCGCGGGCTGCGAAGCCGCGCGCCGTCTCGGCCCAGCGCGTGGCAGGACGGGCGTGCAGTCCGTTGGGGTAGGCGATGGTCCATTCGAAGCGCTCGGCCAGATCCACCGCTGGCGCGTGGGTGGCGGCAATCGCAACATCGCCGGCCAGCGCGTTCACGATCTCGCCCGCCTCGGTGGTGGTGAACAGCCGCTGCAGCGTGGACTCGTCCTGGATCAGCCGGGTCAAGCGGCGCAGCACCGTGATGTGGGTATCCGACTGGGCAGCGATGCCGACCACCAGACGGGTGATCTGTCCCGGGTTCCATTCCACGCCTTGCGGCAACTGCAGCACGGCGATGCCATCGCGGAGCACCAGATGGCGGTCCTCGCCAAGCCCGTGCGGGATTGCTACGCCGTGTCCAAGGAAGGTGTTCGCCAGCGTTTCGCGCCGCCCCATGCTGGCTTCGTAACCCGGCGCCACGCAGCCGGACGCGACCAGCATCTGGGCGACCTGCGCAATGGCATCGGTCTTGTCCTGCGCCCGCGCGTCCAGGCGGATCAGTTCTCGGCTGGCCGGGGAAGGGGAGGTCTGGGGCGACAAAGGGGGCTCCGCGGAAGGGGTGGCTGAGATGTATTGGGAACGTTCCCACTCGCCATTTCAATGTGCAGCGCACAAAAATCCAATAGTCCTTTGGCGTTAACATGGTCCTGGACGGCCGTCCGGCCCAGAAAAGCGCTCGATTCCGGGAACGATACCAGTGAGCATCAGCATCAATGACGTCGCACGCGTGGCGGGGGTATCCAAGTCCACGGTGTCTCGGGTGCTCGGCGGCGGCCCGGTCAGCGAGGCCGTGCGCGGCCGGGTGGAGGCGGCGATCCGCCAGACCGGATATCACCCCAACCTGCAGGCAAGACGCCTGCGCGCCCGGCATACCGGCATCATCGGCCTGATCGTGGCCGATATCCGCAACCCGTTCTTTACCGCGCTGATCCGCGCCGTGGAGGAAGTCGCGTACCGGGAAGGCCTTCGCGTCACCCTCTGCAACACCGATGAGGACCCCGAGCGCGAGGCGCTGTATCTGCAGTTGATGCATGAGGAACGCATCAGTGGGCTGATTTTTGCGCCCACCCGGACCACGGTGGGGCGGCTGGACCGGCTCACGCTGGATTACCCGACGGTACTGGTCGATCGTGCCGCACCCGGTGGCTCGATCGACAGCGTGGTCCTCGACAACGCAGCGGCGATGGCGGGCCTGGTCGAACACCTGGCCGAGCGCGGCTATTGCCGCATCGGTGGCCTGTTCGGCAGCACCAGTACCACGGCGGCCGAACGCCGCGACGGCTATATCGCTGCAATGCGCAGGCACGGGCTGGAACCGGACTACCGCGAGGTAGAGCCCACGGCCGAGGCCGCCATCGCGACAGCTGGGGAGTGGCTGGCCATGCCATCGCGGCCCGATGCGCTGGTGACCAGCAACAGCCTGCTGATGATGGGGGCGCTGAAGGCCGCACGCAGCGCAGGTTTGGCGATTCCAGATGCGCTGGCGCTGGCAGGCTTCGACAACGAGCGATGGACCGAGCTGGTCGAACCGGGTATTACCGTGGTCGAGCAGCCGGTTGAAGAGATGGGGCGGGCCGCGATGTCGCTGCTGCTGGAGCGCCTGCGCATACCGGAGCTGCCGGTACGCAGACTGGTGATGACGGGAAGATGCGTGGTGAGAGGGTCAACGGCTGCGCGATAGTCCGGCGCCGCGTCTGCGGCAGTAGCAGTCGCAGTCCATGAGGATGGCACTGGGGTGTTGGCGGGTCGCGCGTTGTCTGCTAAAAGCCATCTGGACACGCAGACCGGATGGGTCATCGCCTTGTCAGAGCCTTATTCAGCGCTGTTGCGCCTGCAGTTGCGCCACGAAGATCTCTCCAGATGGCTGGCGGCGCCCCTGCCTTCGCCATCCCGATGGTCCGACTGGCGATGCATCGCCGGGCCGTGGCGCTTGGGCAACGGTGAATGCCTGGCGTCTTCAAGCGACGAGGCGTTGGATGAACTGCTCATAGACTGCCAGGCCCTGCTGGCCCGCTACCCCGACAATCGCGCCGCATTGAAGGCCTTCCTTGCATCCGCGCAGGCCGAGAATATCCAGGTTGCCGCCTATGACCGCACTGGTACGCACTTTGTTGCGGGATCGCTGACGTATTCGGAAAGCCTCTACGATCTCATCGCGTTTCTGGCTGTGGCACGGGGCGCGGCCGATTTCCTGAAGGCGGGCGACCATGGGGTGGCACTGGTCCACGACTATCTCTGGGCAGAGGAAGGTGAGCGCGAGACCGTTGCCGCGATTGCCCTGGCCGGCCAGGGGGAATCCGGATTCCTTTCTTCCGCGGACCTGGATACCGCTGCCGCGCCCTTCGACGCCTTGGTGGATGCCATGCTGGAAGCTGAGGACGACCCGGCGTTTCAACCACGCAACCAGCTTGATCAACTCTGACCGGCGCCGCGTGGAATCCAGAAAAACGACAGCCAGGACCCCGATATGAAAGGACGTCAAGCCCGCCGCGCGCACCGCCGCATGCGTTGGCTCCTGACACTGTGCCTAGGCGCCCTGGTGGGACCCGCCGTGGCAGGCACAACGCAACCGGAACGCACCTGGTTTGTCAGTGGTGCGGAGCTCATCACGCTGCTGCAGGGCAAAGGCGCTGACGGGTTCTGCGATGGCGAACACTGCCGGGGGCTGTCCAGCGCCCGGGCCAGCAGCTATATCCTGGGTGTCGCCGATGCCAGCCGCGGTCAGTGGTGTGGGCAGGGCCGGATCCTTCCGCATGAACTGGTCGATCAGGTGTCTTCCCATCTCCGGCAGCTGCCCCGCGTGCGATTGCAACAGGATGCGTCTCCCCTGGTTGTCGAAGGGCTGCGCGCGGCGTTTCCCTGTGGTCGCGGCACATCGCCTGGTGGCAGTGCCGAGCCCGGCAAGGCACGCTGAGACGCGTGGGCTGGGCGTTGGCAACGCGGGCTGCAGCCTGCGTAATGAACACATCGGTGTTCTGCACGCTGGCGACACGATGCATTCACGACCGCCGACACCCGCGCCCGCGACACTGCATGCTCCTTTCTCCGCATGAGGTGCCCCATGGCTACCTGTGATGTCTGCGGCAATGACTACGACAAGAGCTTCACCCTCCAGCAGGGTGGACGCAGCGGCACCTTCGATTCGTTCGAGTGTGCCATCCACGCGTTCGCACCGCGCTGCGCACACTGCGACTGCGCGATCATCGGCCACGGCGTTGAAGGAAGCGGTCAGATCTTCTGCTGCGCACATTGCGCCGGTCACGCCGGTGTAAAGGGAATCGCAGACCGGGCCTGAGCCCGCTCCGGCCGGTCATGCCGGGACCAGCGAGGCGAGCCGTGCGACCCGGGCTGCACCCGAATCGGCCAGCAGCGCCATTGCACGCTGTTTCCGGGCCGGCATTCCCGCCACGGCCTCCCGCGCCACCACCACGTCGAATTCCCTGGCGTTGGCGTCCAGCGCAGTAGCCAGGACACACGAATCGGCCGTCATCCCGCTGAGCCAAAGGCTGCGCACGCCAAGCTTGGCCAGCAGAATCGACAACGGGCTGGCCAGGAACGCCGAATGCTTGGGCTTGAGCACGAAGTAGTGGTCGGGCAGGGGAGAGAGGAGGCCGGCAATTCGCCCGGCCGGTCCTCCATCCCGCTGGCACTGTGCTACCTGCTGGCGGAAGTCACGCTTCCAGTCGGAAAAATTGTCATTGGCGTAGATGACCGGCCATCCGTGGTCATCGAAGTGGTCTCTCAAGCGCCGGATCTGTCTGGCCGCCCGCTCCGCAGCCGGTGCCAGCGCCTGCGCACCTGGGAAGTCGAAGCGACTGAACATATCGATGATCAGCAAGGCCGTTGACGGAGCATTTCCCATGGCTCAATCCCCTGTCTGCGCGTGCGGAGCTTCGACCGGCTTGGATTGCGGTGAGTCCTTCTGCCGCAGGAAGATCGTGAGCACGACCAGGGACAGCACGGCAAGGAATTCGCTCTGCCAGTTCTGCATCGATTCGAACCAGAACGTGCTGCTGCCCAGATGCTCCAGGAAACCCGGCACCGGCAATCCCTGCAACTGTTGCTCGACCTGCTCGGCGCGCCAGCTACCCAATGCATGCAATGTAAAACTGAGCAGGAACAACAGCCCGAAGGCGATCGCAAGCGAGTGAGCGTAGAGCACCTTCCATGCGCCGCCGCGACGAACCGGCCACGGCGCAGGTCCCGGCTCCACGCGGTTCTGCTCCTGCGCGGGGTCCAGCGGCCGGGATTCGGCTGATCCACGCTGGCGCAGGCTGACGGTCAGAAGAACGTACATCCCCATCTGCAGGAACTCGCTCTCCCAGTTCTCGAATGTAGCGCTCACGAAATGCCCGGTCGCCAGGTAGTGCCACAGGTCGACCGGCGCGCGTCCGTGCTGCGTCAACGTCTGGTTGTGCACGTGATGTCCCGCAACTGCCTGCCCGACAATGAAGACGACAGTGAGTGCAAGCAGCACCAGCGAGAGACCGTTGCGTTTCCACATGCAACACCTCATTCAGGCTGACCGGAAACCGTGCATGCAGCTTGAGCCGGTAGCGCACCATGACGCGTGAATCTGGCGCATCCAGGATGTGAGGCGGCCTCAACGCTTGCCCGTCGGATCGGGGTCGGGACGTTCGTAGTCCTCGGGTACGGCCTTGGGGCCATCGCCGTCGTCCGGCATGTCGTGCGCCTTCCACTTCGCTCGATCATTGCGCCGCTTGTCCGGGGTGTGCGCCTTCGATTGATCGTCCACGTCTGTTGTTGGATTGAAAGGCAGCTTGTCGTTCATGCTGGGCTCCTGTGGCGGGTGTTCGCAGCGTGACCCGGTCGGGGTTAACGCTACGACGCCGCGGAATGAACGCTGTGCACACCTGGATGTCACCGGGGCGGGAGGACGTCACTGCGATGCTGTCGTTCTGATCTTCTGGAGAAGCACGATGCAGGCATTGACCTATCACGGCCGCAAGGATGTGCGCGTCGAGACCGTGCCGGATCCGGTGCTGGCGGCTGAGGACGATCTGATCCTGAGGGTTACCGCCACCGCCATCTGTGGTTCGGACCTGCACCTGTATCGGGGCAAGATTCCCGATCTGCACGACGGCGATGTGCTGGGCCACGAATTCATGGGCGTGGTGGAAGAGGTCGGCAGCGGCGTAACGCAGGTGAGGCCGGGCGATCGCGTGGTGATCCCCTTCGTGATCGCCTGTGGCGAGTGCTTCCACTGCCGGCTGGCCGAGTATGCCGCCTGCGAGACCACCAACACGGGCAAGGGCGCTGCGCTGAACCAGAAGGGCCTTCTGCCTCCGGCGGCGTTGTTCGGGTACAGCCATCTGTATGGCGGCGTGGCAGGCGGACAGGCCGAATTCGTGCGCGTGCCCAAGGCGAATGTGGGCCCACTGCGCATTCCGGAAGGCGTGGCCGACGAACAGGTTCTGTTCCTGTCGGACATTCTGCCCACCGGCTATCAGGCCGCGCTGAACGCTGGGGTCAAGCCGGGCTCGACAGTGGCCATCTTCGGCGCCGGTCCGGTGGGACTGATGAGCGCGGCCTGCTGCCGGCTGCTGGGTGCGGAGACCATCTTCATGGTCGACCATCTTCGCTACCGCCTGGACTACGCGCGCCGTGCCTATGGTGTGACGCCGATCGACTTCAAGGAGATCGAGGACCCAGCCGACTACATACTGACCCAGACCAGTGGGCGCGGCGTGGATGCCTGCATCGAGGCCGTCGGTTTCGAGGCCGAGGGCAGTGCCCTGGAGTCAGCGCTGACCGCCGTGAAACTGGAAGGCAGCAGTGGCGTGGCCATCCGTCAGTGCATCGCTGCCGCCCGCCGCGGCGGCGTGGTCAGCATTCCCGGTGTCTATGCCGGTTTCATCCACGGGTTCCTGCTGGGCGATGCGTTCGACAAGGGGCTGACATTCAAGATGGGACAGACCCACGTGCAGGGACTGATGCCGGAACTGCTCGACGCAATCATCGAAGGAAAGCTGGATCCGGGGGACATCATCTCGCACCGGATGCGCCTGGCCGATGCAGCGCAAGGCTATGCGATGTTCGATGCCAAGGACGACGACTGCCGCAAGATCGTATTGACACCCTGAGCGAGCCGTCATGAGCGGGATTGTCATGGCCTGTGTCTACGCAGTCTGGTTGACCGCCGGTGCGCTGGACTTCCACTTTCACCGGCGTACCGATCTGCCGCACACGTCCGCGATGCGCGAGAGCCTGCTGCATGGGCTGCAGCTGCTGCTCATCGGCAGCGGCGTGCTGGCGTGGCTCGTGCTGGAAAGCACGTGGTTGCTCGTCACGCTGCTGGCAGTCCTGGTCATCGCGCATGCAATCGCCGGCTACCTCGACACCGTCAGCGCGGACGGGCGGCGACGCATCAGCCCGGCCGAGCAGCACGTGCACAGTGTGCTCGACGCCGCTCCTTGGGTCCTGCTGGGCGGGGTGGCGTGGCAGGCCGAGCCTCGTTGGGCAGTCAATGTGGCACCGGCAGCACCGGCGCTGTGGGGGTTTGTATTGCTGCCGGCGCTTGGCCTGGTGGTGTTGCCATGGCTATGGGAACTGCGCCAGTGCGTGCGTGCAAGCGAACAGCGCCAGCGGTGACCGCGTGAGGAACACTGCGCCAGGTATTCATGTGGCCGCCACATCGCCAAGACAGTGATGTGACCGCAGGGCGCCTACGTTCATGACCTATCTTCATTGCAGACCGGCCATGCAGGATGTGACGTCGCCTTCTTCGCTGTTCAACCGCGCGCGCCAGGTTCTCGCCCAGCAGCCCGCACTGCCTTTGCCCGGAAGTGGCCACACGCTGCAGCGTTGGCGGGCGCTGGCGGCGTGGGGGGCAGAGGACCTCTGCCTGGCCAAGGTACTGGAAGCGCATTACGACGCCCAGGCGATCATTGCCGAGCTGAACGCGCCTAGGGTTGCTGAAGGGCAGCTGCTGGCGGTGTGGGCCGCAGAAGGCCCAGCCAACACCCTGCGCATCGACGCCGGCGGTGGACTGTATGGTGACAAGCCCTGGTGTTCAGGCAGCGCGTGGGTGGATGCGGCACTGGTAACCGTGCGGAACACACACGGCGTGTGGCTGTGCCATGTGCCGGCGGAGCATTGGTGCACGCTTTCGGGTGAGCCCTGGCCGGCGGCTGGCATGGCCGGCATTCCGTCCACGACGGTGCGCTTCGACGGCGCACCGATGACGATTCTGGGACCGCGCGACGCCTACCTGCAACGGCCGGGCTTCTGGCATGGCGGAGCCGGTATCGCGGCGGTCTGGTTTGGCGCAGCGGTGGCACTGGCTGAACGCATGCGGCCGGCCTGCAGCGACGGCAACCGCGCACGGCTGCTGGGTGCAGCGGACCTTGTGCTGGGGCCGGCTGCGGCGCTGCTTCGCGAAGTGGCCGCACGCATCGACGACGCGCCTCAATCGGCGCATCGGGAAGACGTAGTGCGGCTGCGCTGCGTGGTCGAACGGGCGGCGACGCGCGTCCTGGACCTTGCAGGCCGGGCGCTCGGTCCGGCGCCGATGTGCCTGGAAGACGGTCACGCCCGCCGCTGGGCGGACCTGACGGTGTTCCTCAGGCAGTGCCATGCCGATCGCGATTGGCAGTGGCTGGGTGAGCAGCGGGCAGCCGAGGAGACCGCATGGGCGCTGTAGCCAGCACACCCCTGCAAGGACAGGGAACTCAGGAACAGGCCTGGCTGCGCTGCGATTGGCTCTGGCAGCAACCGTCCACGCCCGCCCGTTCACTGTGCGCCGGCCACGACCGCCTTGTGGTCGTTGCGCCGCATCCCGACGACGAGATTCTTGGCTGTGGTGGGCTGCTCCATCATGCCGCGGCACAGGGCATGCAGGTTGGCGTCATTGCCGTGACCGATGGTGAAGCGTGTTATCCGGGTGAACCGTGGTGGACACCGGAGCGCCTGCGGTCGGCGCGTCGGGCAGAGCTTGCTGCGGCATTGGCGGAACTTGAGATTGCGGCCGACGCGACGTTTCATCTCGGCATCGGCGATGGCGCGGTCAGCAAGCACGAACAGGGCCTGCAGGACTGGCTGCAGCAGCACCTGCAGCCGGGCGATCTGGTACTGGCGCCCTGGCGCTTCGATGGGCACCCCGATCACGAAGCGGCAGGGCGTGCAGCCTGCCGCGCCGCGCGCGCAGTGGGTTGCCGTCGCCTGGAGTACCCGGTATGGGGCTGGCACTGGCTGGATCCGGCCTGCGCGCATATGGCGTGGGAGTTCCCGCAGCTTGTCGACATTTCCGCAGTGGCGTCGGTGAAACGAAGTGCGATCGCCCGGTTCCGGACGCAGACGGGCAACGTGCCGGGCCTGAACAGCCCGCCGGTGCTGCCTTCCCATGTACTGGCCCGATTTTTCCGCGATTACGAGGTATTTCTGGCATGAGCGCGCAACCGTACTTCGATGAACTGCATGAGCAGGAAGACCCTTTTGGCTACCGCAGTCGGTGGTATGAAGAACGCAAGCGTGCGTTGCTGCTGGCCAGCCTGAGCCAGCGCCAGTTCAATCGTGGCTGGGAGCTGGGATGCTCCAACGGCGTGCTGACCGAGGCCCTGGCGGCCCGCTGTGAGCGCCTGCTGGCCACCGATATCAGCCCGCGCGCAGCGTTCCGGGCCCGCCGCAACCTGGCCCACCTGCCGCACGTGCAGGTCCACTGCGCCAGCCACCCCGAGCAATGGCCGCCGGGGCGCTTCGACCTGATCGTCTGCGGTGAGATGGGCTACTACCTGGGGACGAGCGCCCTTCGCGAGCTGCGGGCCGGAATCGATCAAGCACTTCGTGACGACGGATTGCTGGTCGCCTGCCATTGGTTGCCCTCGTTCCCCGGGCGGGTGAGCCGGACCGAAGTCGTGCATCGCTGCCTTGCCGACGGCCTGCACGAAGTCTTCCACTATCGCGATGCGGACTTCGTGCTGCAGGGCTGGACGCGCGGCACGCTGTCACTGGCCCGCAACGAGGGCCTGCGGTGATAGGCGTTCTGGTCCCCGCGCACAACGAGGCAGCCAGCATGGCGCGCTGCCTGCAATCGATCCGAAGGGCGGCCCTGCACCCGGGCCTGGGCGGCGAAGCGGTAGAAGTGGTGGTTGCACTGGACGCTTGCTCGGATGCGACGGCGTCCATCTGCCACCAACAGCGCGTCGGCATTGTGCGGCTGGATGCACGCTGCGTGGGGATTGCCCGCGCAGCGGCCGCCGTCGAGCTGCTGGGTCGCGGCGCCAGGTGGTTGGCCAGCACCGACGCTGATAGCGAGGTCCCTGGCGACTGGTTGGTTGGACAACTGGAGCAGCCGTGTGACGCCTTCTGCGGACTGGTGGACATTGCGGCGCGCTGCCCGTCCGAACATCGCCTGCGCAGGGTATTCCAGGGGCGGCAGCAGTGGGGGGAAGGTCACGGGCGCATCCATGGTGCCAACCTGGGTGTCTCTGCCCATTTCTATCGTGCGGTCGGCGGTTTTCCTGCCTTGCGCTGCGGGGAAGACGTTCAGATGGTGAGGGCGCTGCAGGCCTGCGGCGCGGATGTACGCTGGGCCGGTGCTCCCGTCGTCTTCACCAGTGCGCGTCTGGAAGGGCGCGCCGCAGGGGGATTTTCAGCCTATCTGGCTGAAATGGGGGCGGCGGGTGCCCCTGCCGTGCTGACCGGGCCGGCCATTGCGTAAACACCGGCCATTTCGCCGCACCGCAGCAGGGGGGCGCGCCGTCAGGCGTCTTCGATCCAGCCCGGATCCCATGAAATCCGGACTCATCGGCCGATGTGTGACGCGCGCCCCGCATGCGTTTACGGCTCGTGAACGCCGCCGCCCTTAGATTGATTGGCTGGGAGAGTAGGAGCAGCCGATGCCAAACAGCGCGATTGTCTACGCCAGCCGGGCTGCCCCCGGGTTCACGCCGGAACGCCTGGCTGCACTGATGGAAGATGCGGCCCGCTTCAATCGATCAGCGGGCGTGACCGGGGTCCTGTTGTTTGACGGGCAGCGCTTCCTGCAATACATGGAAGGCCCTGCGGACGGGCTGGATGTTGCCTTCTCCCGCGTAAGCGGCGCCCGCAGCCACACCGAACTGACCGAACTCGGGCGTGGCCGTGTCGGGCAGCGGCGGTTGCCGTTCTGGCCGATGCGCTGCCTGTCGGTCAGCGCGGGCGAGCTGCAGAGGATCGCCCTTGCTGACTGGAGCCGTTTCATCCAGCGGGCGGTAACGAGCCAGGACGAAGCCGAAGCGATGGAGAAGCTGCTTGCAGTCGTTGAGCCCTACGCGAACGCCGCCTGAAGTGCGGGACGGGTGCTAGCATGCTGTGCAGCTGATCACACGCCGCACAGTGTCCTGCAACTGATCGATGTGGAATGGCTTGGTCACGAAGGCGGCGCGGCGGTGGCGCTGTGGCACCAGCTGGTCATAGACCGCAGAGACGAAAAGAAAGGGGATGCCAAGTTCCGCCAGGCGATCAGCGACTGGAAATACCACGCCGTCTCGAAGCTCGACGTCCAGCACGGCGCCGTCGAACCGCTGGGTATCCAGCAGTCCCAGCGCGTCGAACACGCTGTAGGCGTGTGTCACCTGGTCGCCAGCGTCCTCAAGTGCATGTTCCATCAGTGCTGCCAGGTCGAGCTGGTCTTCCACCAGCAGCAGGTTGCATCTGCGCTGGCTCAATCCGGATTGCATGTGTGCAGCCTGTGTTGCTTCGGGAACGCCAGTCTGTGCTGTGTAGCATCAATACGGTGCGTGCGGCTTGTCAGCCCGGCGCGAAGCCCGTGAAGCGCGCTTCCAGCACCGTATAGGCAGCGTGCAGGGCCGGATGGAGTTTGTTGACGGCGCCTTGGCACGTGCCATGGATACTGCCGCCGTCCCCCGCATCGGAGCTTTTCTCATGCCGCTATCCGGAACCGATTCTGCTTCCCCCCGCGTGCTGCGTGTCGAGTGCATGCCGCTGGACTGCGGTGGCACGGCCGTCGTAGTGGAACTGGACCGCATGCCTGAACGGACGTGGATGAAGTCGCTCAAGCGGGCGCTGCAGGCCGACGATGTCCTGGAGGACGCGCACGCCAAGTTCGATGGGCGCTTCGTGTATGTCGTGGGCGTGGAAGGCGGCGCTCACCGTATGCAACATCGTGTGGTACAGGCGCTGGTGGCAGCGGACGCTCCGCGCGCTCCGGCTGGCAGCCTGCGAAGTCGAGCCGGCGGCACGGCACTGTCCAGCCCGATGCCCTGAGCGCAGACCAGGGCCATCCCGAAGTCCGTAGATGCTATCGCTGCATCAGGGCTGCGTGCAGCGCACACCTTGGGCGGTTCACACCTCCCGACGAGGCGGTCCCCTGCTGAGGTGGCTGCGTACCGGGCGCGCCGGACATTGCGGTGGTCTGCGGCTTGTGCCCGATCAGCGCGTCATGCCCAAGCGGCGTGGACGCGCCGCAACTCGACGCAGCCTCCACACCGGACTCACCGCGCGTACGACCGGCATCGCTAAGGTAAAGCGGTCCGCAACCATCGGTGGTGCCATGCCTCTTCGTGCGATTGCCTACGTGAGTGAAGCCTCCCGCAACCTGACCGCAGCGCGGCTGCAGCAGCTTGTGGCCGAAGCGGTGCAGTTCAACGAATCCGTCGATGTCACCGGCACGCTGCTGTTCGATGGCTCGCGCTTCCTGCAGTATCTGGAGGGCCCGGAGGCCGGGATCAATGCGGCGTACACGCGCATTCTCGCGGCCGGCAGCCACAGTGGGGTCGTCGAGTTGAACCGGGGCAGGGTGGGGCGTCGACAGTTTCCGCACTGGCGGATGCGCAGCGTGCGGGTGGACGAACTGGCGCTGGGAAAGATCGCCATCTCCGACTGGACCGGCTTCGTACGCAGCGCGTCGGCGCTCGACTCGGGCAAGAGTGCACTGGATCGTCTGCTGTCGATTTCGCAGTCGCACACGGAGGCAGGTGCGGGCGGCATCACCGAACCGGACGGGCAGCTGGCACGATGAAGGCCACAGCCGCCCCGGTTGCGCCCGCCCCACCACGCGTCGGTTGTGCGGGATGGTCGCTGCCGCGGGCGGATCAGGAAGCGTTCGGCGCGGGCGACAGCCTGCTGCAGCGCTACGCCACACGCCTGCCGATGGTGGAGATCAACTCGTCCTTCTATCGACCGCACCAGCGCAGGACTTACGCGCGATGGGCCGCGAGCGTTCCGGAGGGCTTCCGGTTCGTGGTGAAACTCCCGCGCGAGATCAGCCATGAGCGTCGGTTGCGCGATGCAATGCGGCCGCTCGAACAGTTCCTGGAAGGCGCGCGGGAGCTGGGCGGAAAGCTCGGTCCGTTGCTGCTGCAGTTGCCGCCCAGCCTGGTGTACGACGCAGCCACGACCAGGGAGTTCCTGCGGGGGCTGCGTTCACGCACCCAGGCCGATGTGGCGTGCGAGCCGCGCCACCCGAGTTGGTTCAATACTGACGTGGATGCGTTGCTGAGCGCGCATGGGGTTGCGCGGGTTGCCGCGGATCCGGCACGTGTGCCGGTGGCAGCGATCCCCGGCGGTGACCGCACCTGGAGCTACTGGCGCTGGCACGGCCAACCGCAGATCTATCGCAGTGCGTACAGTGAACAGGCCCTGGCCGGGCTCGCGGAACGGCTGCGGCGCGAATCCGACGCGCAACGACCCGCCTGGTGCGTACTGGACAATACCGCACTGGGCCATGCCACCCGCAACGCCCTGCGCCTGCAGGTGCTGCTGCAGGAGAACGCTCATGCCTGAAGGCCCTTCCATCGTGCTGTTGCGCGAAGCCGCAAGCCATTTCAAGGGGCACGTGGTCCGCACCGTGTCCGGTAACAGCCGCATCGACCTGTCACCGCTGCAGGGCCGCAGGGTCAAGACGGTCCGCAGTTGGGGCAAGCACCTCCTGCTGGAATTCAGCCGCCACACGCTGCGCATCCACCTGATGATGTTCGGCAGCTGGCGCATTGACGAACGGAAGCCGACCCCGGCGCGGGTATCGCTGGTGTTCGACAACGGTGAGCTGAACTTCTACGCGTGTTCCGTGCGCTTGATTGACCAACCTCTGGACGACATCTACGACTGGCGGGCGGACGTGATGAATGATGCCTGGGATCCAAAGCTGGCCCGGCGCAAGCTGAAGGCCATGCCGGATGTCATGGTCTGTGATGCGCTTCTGGACCAGACCGTCTTCGCCGGCGTGGGCAACATCATCAAGAACGAGGTGCTGTTCCGGATAGGCGTGCATCCGGCCACCCGGCTGGGCGACCTGCCACCACGCAGGCTTACCGCCATGATCGATCAGGCCCACGCCTACAGCTTCGATTTCCTGGAGTGGAAGCGCCGCTTCGAGCTGAAGAAGCATTGGCAGGTGCACACGAAAAAGGTCTGTCCGCTGTGTGGTGGCCCGATCAGCAAGCTCTACATGGGGACCACACGGCGACGCACGTTCTTCTGCCCGAATGATCAGGTTCTGTACGGGCCCTGACGCGGCCATCCGTGGCCGCCGGGTTCCGGCGTGCGCCGGTCAGGCGGCCTGCGCGGCCTTGGCGTTGCCGCCGCCCTTGGCCAGCAGGGTCAGCTTTTCGTCGGTGGCCTTCTCTTCCTCCAGCGTCTCCAGCAGCAGCGGCAGGGCATCCTTGTAGCCCAGTTGCTTGGCCAGCGCGGCGATGGTGCCGTAGGACGCAATCTCGTAATGCTCGACCTTCTGCGCGCCGCCGATCAGGGCCGCATCCCGCACCGGCCCCTTGTCGATGCTGTCGATCACTTCCTTGCCTTCCTCCACCAGGCCCTCCATCGCCGCACACTTGATGCGCTTCAGACGAATGCCAAGCACCTCCACCACCTGATCGATGCGTTCGATCTGGCCCTGCGTTTCTTCCAGGTGCGTTTCGAACGCTGCCGCCAGGTCCGGGTTCTCGGCCGCACGGGCCAGGCGCGGGAGGGCCTTGGTCAGCTGCTTCTCGGCACTGTAGATATCCGAGAGTTCGTGGATGAACAGGTCTTCCGCCGTCTTGATAGCCATACTGGGCTCCGCAGTGAGTGGAGTGCTCAGCGTAGGTCCTGCCCGGTTGCGATCGGGCAGGGGCCAGGTGAAGGCGGCATGTGAGCGCCCGCAGGATTACTGCGCACGGTCTTTACGAGAGTGCGCCAGAACCGTACGGCATGCAGCGGCCTCCTCATCCGTGTGACGGTCCGGCCCCATCAACGGTGGGGGAAAGTAATGTCAAACCTTCGGGCAACGCGCATTAACAATCAGCAGGGCGGGGGAGCCCGGCGTCGGCCGCGGCGGCGCCACGCCATCACCTGGCCCACCACCCCCGTCAACAGCAGCATCGCATTGGTCACCACGAAGACCACGCTGCCCAGCATCGCGCTGTACACCGTGAACAGCGCAGATGCGGTCATCTGGCCTGCGAACAGCCACCTGGATACGGCTTCCGGGTTGGACGACTGCCACTGCTTCACCATCTGCCGGATCAAGGTTGTCATCAGTACCGCCGTGGCGGCCCAGCCAAGTACGTCGGGGTGCATGAGGGCCTCCGGTGTGTGGGCAGCCCCACGCTAGCCCTTGGCTGGGCAACGCCGTACGAACGAGAGGTGAAGACAGCATCCCGCCTCCGGCGCCCTCGCGCCATTCACTCCGGACCGGTGACAATGGCCGCTCGGGCGCACCATGCGCGATCCGCCCACCGAATGCAGGAATGCTGAAATGTCCAACACCCCCTTTGGCGAATCGTCATGTGCTGCCGCAGCCAGCGGCTGCATCGAGGTCCGCGGTGCGCGCGAGCACAACCTGAAGAATGTCGACGTCTCCATTCCACGCAATGCGCTGGTGGTGTTCTCCGGCGTGTCCGGGTCCGGCAAGTCCTCGCTGGCCTTCGGCACGGTCTTCGCCGAAGCGCAGCGCCGCTATTTCGAATCCGTCGCGCCCTACGCACGCCGCCTGATCGACCAGGCCGGCGTACCCGACGTGGATGCCATCGACGGGCTGCCGCCGGCTGTCGCCCTGCAGCAGCAGCGCGGTGCCAGCAATGCGCGCTCGTCGGTGGGCAGTGTGACGACGTTGTCCAGCCTGGTGCGCATGATGTACTCGCGGGCAGGGGCCTACCCGGCCCACCAGCCCATGCTGTACGCCGAAGACTTCTCGCCCAACACCCCACAGGGCGCCTGCAGCACCTGCCATGGCCTGGGGCATGTCTACGAAGTGACTGAAGCACTGATGGTGCCGGACCCTTCGCTGAGCATCCGCGAGCGCGCCATCGCCTCCTGGCCACCGGCATGGCATGGCCAGAACCTGCGCGACATTCTGGTCACGCTGGGCTACGACATCGATGTGCCGTGGAAGAAACTGCCGAAGAAGGACCGCGACTGGATCCTGTTCACCGAGGAAACGCCCACGGTGCCGGTCTATGCCGGCTTCACGCCGGCCGAGACCCGCGCCGCGCTCAAGCGCAAGCTGGAGCCCAGCTACATGGGTACGTACACCGGCGCACGCCGCTACGTGCTGCACACCTTTGCCAACACCCAGAGCGCGCTGATGCGCAAGCGTGTTTCCCGCTACATGGAAGGCCGGCTGTGCCCCGCTTGCCAGGGAAAGCGCCTGAAGCCGGAAGCGCTCTCGGTCACCTTCGCCGGCGTGGACATCGGCGAGTTCATGCGGCTGCCGCTGGACCAGCTGGCGGCGTTGCTCGAGCCCATCGCGCAGGGCGATTTCAGTGCACACAGCCACGGCGCGCGTACCAGCAGGCGTGCAACGCCCAGCGATCGCGCCAAGCGGGCAGCAAGTGGCCGCGCGACCCACGAAGGCGCCCCTGACGTGCGCCTGACCTCAGCCCTGTCAGAGGAAAAGCGCCTGGCGGCGCAACGGCTCGCGGGCGGGGTCATGGCGCGGGTACGGCAACTTCGCGAGCTCGGCCTGGGCTATCTCTCGCTGGACCGCGCCACGCCCACACTGTCGGCCGGCGAACTGCAGCGCCTGCGCCTGGCCACGCAGCTCAGCTCGCTGCTGTTCGGCGTGCTGTACGTGCTCGACGAACCGTCGGCCGGCCTGCATCCGGCCGACAGCCAGGCGCTGTACGACGCGCTGGAACGCCTACGCGACGGCGGTAACTCGGTGTTCGTTGTTGAACATGATCTGGAGCTGATGCGCCGCGCGCAGTGGCTGGTGGATGTGGGCCCGCAGGCAGGGGAACATGGCGGACGCGTTCTCTACAGTGGCGAGCCCGACGGCCTGCGCAACGTTCAGGATTCGCGCACGGCGCAGTACCTGTTCGACCGGGTGCCCGCGCCGGCCAGCCGGCAGCGCAGTGCCAACAGCTGGCTGGCGCTGAAAGGCATCCACCGCCACAACCTGCACGGTGTGGATGCGCAGGTGCCGTTGGGGTTGCTGACTGCAGTGACCGGCATTTCCGGATCGGGCAAATCCAGCCTGATGGCGCAGGCGCTGCCCGAGCTGATGCTGCTGCACCTCGGGCATGAGACGGCAGACGACGGCGCCGACAGCGCACCTGCCGAAGGACCCACCGTAATCGAAGCAACGCGGGGCCAGCTGGCCGGCGACGTGGACGCCATCCAGCGCGTGGTGCAGGTGGACCAGAAGCCCATCGGCCGCACGCCACGCTCCAACCTGGCTACCTACACGGGCCTGTTCGACCACGTGCGCAAGCTGTTCGCCGCGACACCCGACGCGCGCCGTCGCCGATTCGATGCGGGCCGCTTTTCGTTCAACGTAGCCAAGGGGCGATGCGAGACCTGCGAAGGCGAGGGTTTCGTCAGCGTCGAACTGCTGTTCATGCCCAGCGTCTATGCGCCGTGCCCCACCTGTCATGGCGCCCGCTACAACGAGGCCACGCTGAAGGTGCAGTGGAACGGCCGCAACATTGCCGAGGTCCTGCAGATGACGGTGGACCAGGCCCATGCGTTCTTCGCCGAAGAAGAGGCCATCGCCCACCCGCTGCAGTTGCTGCAGGAGATCGGCCTGGGCTACCTGCGGCTGGGCCAGCCGGCCACGGAGCTTTCAGGGGGTGAGGCGCAACGCATCAAGCTGGCCACAGAGCTGCAGCGCAGCCAGCGCGGGCGCACGCTGTACGTGCTGGACGAACCCACCACCGGCCTGCATGCATCAGACGCCGACAGGCTGCTGGTGCAGCTTCAGCGGCTGGTGGACGCAGGCAACACGGTGGTGATGATCGAGCACGACATGCGTTCTGTCGCACAGGCCGACTGGGTGATCGACGTCGGTCCGGGCGCTGGCAGCGCAGGCGGCACCATCGTGGCGAAGGGCACGCCGCAACAGGTGGCCCGCGCTAAGGGCAGCAGGACGGCGCCGTTCCTGGCATCCGAGCTGGGGCAGGGTGTGCGCGAGCGGAATCGTCCGGCAGGAGGCGCCTAGCCGCAGGACAGCAGCGTCCAGCAACGATCGGCAATCTCTGCCGCGCCAGGGTGGCCGCGTAGGCTTGATCGTTTCGCAAGGCGGCACTGCAGATCGTCCATCCAGGCTGACCGGGTACCGTGCGGATCTCTCACATAGATATCGCAGGCAAGCCGGATGACCGGCGCCACTTCGTGCCGGAAACTCATCGCGGGCAGCGCACCCAGATTGAAGGCGGTTTCCCAGTGGGCCAGCTCGCGCTCCACATCGACAACGTGCTTGCTTCTTCCGTGGCTCACGGCGCCTACCCCTGTTCGAAACCTCACTGTACACGCTCGCTGCCGGGAGCCTGTTCATCACAACCGTTCATACAACGCGCTTGCCGGCACGTTCCCGTAACGGCAACAGGCCCACAGTCAATCGGCAGCAGACTTGCTGCGGCGGAGAATCGAAATGAACAGCGTCCCCGAACAGAACAGGAATGACCGCTCCAACGCGTCCGCTGAAGCAGAACAGCCTGCACAGCAGGGGCAGGGCGAGGGGGGCGAACCCGGCGGGGAGGAGCCCGGCAAGCAAGGACAGCAACAGCAGCAGGACAACAAGGATAGCGAGAGCCCGAAGCCAGCGGATGAAAAGAAGGGCGGTCTCGGCGGCGATACCCGCCGCTGAGGAACAGGAGGAGCCGCGCGCCGAGCGGCTGCTTCCGCAGCAGACAGGGAGCGCGCATGTCCTCGCAAAGCCAGGCGATCAGCCTGATGACCAAGATCATGTACCAGTGCCGCCCGGAGAGAACGACGACGATGGCGCAATGCCGTTGCTGCGATGCGCCCAGTCCTGGCGGGATGGAGTGCGCACGGTGCCTGACCGGAAGGCTTGGCGAAACGATTCACAATCGTGGCGCAGCGTTCGGCTGGCTGGAGTCGTTCCGCAGGGTCCAGCAGGACGAAGCACACGTATTCGAATGCGCAAAGCGCGCCGATGCGGCATCTTCCTAGGCGTCGCATCCAGACCTGACATCGCGCAGGCGTATGCTCGGGTCATCCAGGAGCAACGCCATGACTTTTCCGATCTGCATCTACGATAGAACGGGCACGGGGCTCCGGCTGCCCACGGGGTGGTGGATCGACCTTCAGTCCGATCTGCCCGCGCTGGTGAACGGCGCCGCACGTATCGACCTTCCGCGCTCTTCGAAAGACGAGCATCCACGCTTGGATCCAGAGGTCCTGAGGGACCTTTTCCGGCGCATCGGGGGTTCGCAGTGGCTAGGTTGAATCCGGTGCGTTCCCTGGGAGTGCGCTGGCTGTTCTTCCGTCTTCGCAACGGCCAATCCATCAGTCCCGCCAGGTTGATGTCCGTCTGGTCCGAGGCTGCCGAATCCAATGAGTGCGCCGTGCGCCGCGAGATCATCGACGGCGCAGGCTACGTCTATGCCCTGTACGCGCCCAACAGCCTGCTTTCCCCCCGGCGTGTGGAGCTGCGCATGAGAGCGCTGCTGGAGGAGGCGGGCTACGCCTTCACGATGGGTAGCCTGGCAGGGCGTCACCCCGGCGACGGTTGAGGCGCGGCGCTGAGGCGCCGGCCGGACAGCCCATGCGTCGCTCTCATTCGGGGCCATCAGGCTCCAGAGGTTCGTCAGGTGCGGGATCGAAGAGCGCCAGCATCCGTTCCCGCCGGCACTGTTCGAGCCAGTGGTGCCATATCTCCACCTCGTCCATCAGCCCCGTGGCACCGCACGCGGGGCACGTGAGCGTCGTGCCCAATGGACTCGTCTTGATGCCGGCGTCCTGGGTCATTGAGGAGCGCAAGCCGCAGCTCTTGCAGGTCGATCGCAACTGATCGAGGCGAACGATGGCGCCATTGCGCGCAAGAAGGGGCTGGATCGCGTGGATCCGGAAGGCATTGGGAGGATGCATGGCCGTGTCGTCTGGGGCTGGACACGGGAGCAAAGGATTCTGCGCCGGAGAAGAGCCGTGAGAGCGCAGTGTGCTTTGTTGGAGGTTAACCCTTCATCAAGGTGCACACCGCGCGCCATGACTGGCCTGAAATCCCACGGCCGCAATCGTGCACTGACGTGGCAGCCGGCGCTCGTCCGGTGCCGGCCCTGCCTCTGGGCAGGAAGGGCTCCGCCATCACGACGGAGCCCCGTACACTCACTTTTCCTGCAGGAACGCCAGCAGATCCTGGTTGACCTTGTCCTTGTGGGTGTCGGTCAGGCCGTGCGGCGCACCCGGGTAGACAATCAGCTTTGCGCCCTTGATCAGCTTTGCCGACTGGCGGCCCGAGATATCGATCGGCACGATCTGATCGTCGTCACCGTGGATCACCAGGGTAGGAACATCGAACTTCTTCAGGTCGGCGCGGAAATCGGTGGCCGAGAACGCGGCGATCGAATCGTAGGTGTTCTTGTGGCCGCCCTGCATGCCCTGCGCCCACCACGCATCGATCAGCCCCTGCGACACCTTCGCGCCCGGGCGGTTGAAGCCATAGAACGGGCCTGACGGAATGTCCTTGTACAGCTGCGCGCGGTTATCCATCTGTGCCTTGCGGATGCCGTCGAACACTTCGATCGGCAGGCCGTTCGGGTTGTCGGCGGTCTTCAGCATGAACGGCGGCACCGAGCTGATAAGCACGGCCTTCTTCACCCGTCCAGTGCCGTGCCGGCCGATGTAGCGCGCCACTTCGCCGCCACCGGTGGAGAAGCCCACCAGGGTCACATCGTGCAGGTCCAGCGTATTGATCACTGTGGCCAGGTCATCAGCGTAGTGATCCATGTCGTTGCCATCCCACGGCTGGCTGGAGCGGCCGTGGCCGCGACGGTCATGGGCAATGACGCGGTAGCCGTGGTTGGCCAGGAAGATCATCTGCGACTCCCAGCTGTCCGAGTTCAACGGCCAGCCGTGGCTGAAGGTCACGACCGGGCCGTTCTTCGGGCCCCAGTCCTTGTAGTACAGCTGCACGCCATCGGCGGTGGTGATGTAGCTGGCGGTGCGCGCGATGCTGGTGACTGCCGCCGGCGTGGCCGGTTCGGCAGCCTGCGCGGACAGGCCGGCCTGGACCGAGAGGGCGAGGGCGGCAACGGCCAGGGTACGGGCGAAGGTGTTCATGCGGGAACTCTCATGGGTGGGTGGTGAGACGTACTTTGCGCCAGCAATCAGGCATCTGGGATATGACAAGTCCGAATTTCTTGATAGATCGTCCTGATTGCGCGGACCCACAGTGGGGTCGACTGGATGATCATCCGAAGCTGCCCGACCTGGGCCTGCGCACTACCGAACGAGCCAGAGGCGCTTGCAATGGTGGCATTGCAGCCGGTTCCGCATTGCTTCCCGGAACGCAACATGACGTACCCCTTCACGGCGCTACCGCACCTGCGGCGTGCTGCCTAGGCTGATCCCACACGGCACCTGCCGTGTCCCGGGCCCACCGCTCACGCAGTGCCCACCTTCCCATGAACCACGCAGTGCTGGCGTGCCAGGCATCCGCGCCCTGGCCGCGCCGCGCCCTGCGTCGTGGGAAAGCGCCCGGAATCGCTAGCGCCAGCCTTGCATTGCTGCCCGCCAAATGGCTCTTCGTGGAGATCCCTCATGTTCAGTATGGAAAACACCGCCGCGCCCATTGCTCCCGCCCTCGATGAACTGGTGCCCTCGCGCTACGCCCTGAAAGTGGGCGACGTCGAAGTGCTGGTGATCAGCGATGGCGTCCTGCCGTTGCCCACCCAGATGCTCGGCCACAACGTGCCGGCCGCCGACCGTGCCGAATGGTTCGAAGAGATGTACCTGCCCCAGGATGCCTTCGACTGGGCATTGAACGTGATGGTGGTGCACAGCGGTGATCGCACCATCCTCATCGATGCCGGTCTGGGCATGGACCCCGACCTGCAGCTGCCGCGCGCCGGCCAGCTGATCCGCCGCCTCGGTGCCGCCGGTATCAACCTGAGCGAAATCACCGACGTGGTGATCACCCACATGCACATGGACCACGTCGGCGGCCTGCTGGTTGAAGGCGTAAAGGAACAGCTGCGCCCGGACCTGAAAATCCACGTCGCAGCCGCGGAAGTCGAGTTCTGGAAGTCGCCGGACTTCAGCCGTACCAACATGCCGCAGGGCTTCCCCGATGCGCTGCGCGCCACGGCCAAGCACTTCTGGGCCGAGTACAGCAGCTATGTGCACACCTTCCAGGACGAACAGCAGATCGCACCGGGCGTGACGGCCCGCCGTACCGGTGGGCATACCCCGGGCCACTGCGTGGTGCGCGTGGCGTCTGCGGGGCAGGCCCTGACCTTTGCCGGTGACGCGGTGTTCGCGGTCGGCTTCGACCAGCCGAACTGGCACAACGGCTTCGAGCACGACCCGGAGGAATCCGCACGCGTTCGCGTTGCTCTGCTGAAGGAACTGGCCGGCACCGGCGAAATGCTGGTGGCCACGCATCTTCCGTTCCCGTCAGTGGGCCGGGTGTCGCTGGAGGGCGAGACGTTCCGCTGGGTGCCGGTGTTCTGGGACTTCTGATCGGATCCTGCGGATACAGCGCAAGCACGAGTTTTCGACGGGGCGCGTCGGCGCCCCGCTCGAAACCCGCAAGGGCGAGGCCAACAACGGACGCCATCCACGCCTGGCGTGGATCTACTGGATGGCGGTGGGGTGGGCCAACCGCTGCAGCTTGTGCGGATTGCGCTGCACCAGGATCTGCGTGATCCGCTTGCCATCGGTCTCGAAGGCCATCGCCGCCTCCAGCTCGCCATCGAAATAGCGCAGCAGTCCCAACCGTCCGTTGAGCATGGCCGGCACCATCCGCAACTGCGCGCTGCGCCGCAGGTGCGGGGCATACAGCAGCTGGGCAATGCGTGCACCCCCGACCATCGGCCCGGGGAAGCTGGTGACGATACCGCCGCCGTCACCCACCAGCTCGGCCGATTCGGTCATCAAGGCCTTCATCGTGCGGAAATCGCCGCTGGACGCGGCCTCGGCGAAGCGGCGCAGCAGTTTCTGGTGCACGTCCTGCGAGACGTTGTAGCGCGGGCGTTCCTGCCGGAGCTGCTGGCGCGCACGATGCACGATCTGCCGGCAGGCGGCTTCCGTCTTGTCCAGGGTGCGCGCGACCACGGCGTAATCCTGATCGAACACGTCGTGCAGCAGGAAAGCCGCACGCGCATCAGGGGCCAACCGTTCCAGCACACTGAGGAAGGCGACCGACAGATCGCTGGCGGTTTCCAGCACGTACTCGGGCGTGGCGGTGTCATCGGTCAGCAGCGGCTCGGGCAACCACATGCCCACATAGTGTTCGCGCGCATGCCGGGCCAGGCGCAGGCCATCAATGGCGCGACGGGTGGTGGTCGCCACCAGCCAGGCTTCCGGATTCTCGATCTGTGACTGGTCGGTGCCATGCCAGCGCAGCCAGACATCCTGCACCACGTCTTCGGCTTCGTGCGAAGACCCAAGCATGCGGTAGGCCACGCCGAACAGGCGTGGGCGGAGGCGTGAGAACAGCGCAGTGGATTCGTCCATGCCAGCGTAGACGGGACAGGTCCCCGGATTGTGACACCCGGGAACCTGTCGTTGGTGCCAGCGCCGGACGTGCGATCAGTGCGGCGGCAGCACCGCCGGCTTGCCGATGTCCTTGATCAGGAACACCACGAACTTCGCCGGCTCGGTGGCGCTGGCGTTGCGGCCTACGGTGTGCAGATCGGCCGGGCCTTCATGGAAGGCCTCGCCCGGGCCAAGGGTGACTTCCTTGCCGCCGGCCACACCCATCACGATCCGCCCTTCCAGGACATAGACGAAGCCATGGGCATCGTGGCGGTGGACAGGATCGGCGCCACCCGGCGGGTACTCCACGGTAAGGATCAGCGCCTCCTTGCCGGGCTGCTCCGGCAGGGCGCGGGTCATCACCTCGCGCACCAGGGGCTGGGGCGCAGGAGAGGGCGGGGTGGCGGCAGCGCCGCACAGTGGCAGCAGCGCAAACAGGACCAGAACAGAGCGACGCATGGCAGGTCTCCAAAGCGGTAGAGGAGGGCCGCAGCATGGGGCAGCGGCGGAAGGATCAGGCCAGGCCGGCCTTGTCCAGGCCAAAGGCCGTATCCAGGGTGCCGGGCGTGGTACGGAAGGCAACGTTGGCGCGGTTCCAGGCGTTGATCGCCATCACCGCGTGGGTGAGGTCGACAATCTCCTGATCGGACAGCTGGCCGCGCACGCGCGCGTACAGCTCGTCGGGCACACCCTGCGCCGGCAGCTGGGTCAGTACTTCGGTCCAGGCCAGGCAGGCGCGCTCGCGCGGGCTGAACAGCGTTGATTCACGCCATGCCGCCAGGTGATGCAGGCGCAGCGGGCGCTCACCACGCAGGGTGGCCTCCTTCACGTGCATGTCCAGGCAGAAGCCACAGCCGTTGAGCTGCGATGCACGGATGTTGACCAGATCGATGATGGCCCCTTCGATCGAGGCGGTGTGGGCGGCATGCGAGTACAGGCCGAGCTTCTTGAACAGTTCGGGGGATTGCGCGGCGTAATCCAGGCGTGCGGTCATGGTGTGTTCCTGTAGCGTATGAAGGGCACAGCGAGGCTAGGCCTGCACCCGCAATGCCGCTAGGCGGGGGCCGGGCCGCACGCTGTTGCATGAAAAACACCCATGTCCTGTCACAGCGGCCGATGCTCGGCCGTCTGCCGGGCATGAACACCTCATCGCACCTGCGCACCGCATCGCGCCCTGCCAGCGAACAGGTCTGGCAGGCCTTCCTCGCCGCACTGCGCGAACTGCCGCCCGATGCACGTGCGGTGCTGTTGATGCACGACGTGCTGGGTGCCGGATTCGAGGACATCGAGCCCCTGCTGGGGCTCGATCTTGCCGCGTGCAGGCAACGGTTGGCGCTGGCGCGGAGCCACCTGCACGCACAACGTGCCCGCCTGGAGCCAGGACACCCATGAACGCCGCAACGCCCCGCCTGGCCAGCGACGGCCACGATGCGCTCAATGCGTCCTTCTCCACCAGCTACGCCGGCGTGCTGGCCTTCATTGCAGTGGCGTCCGAGGGAAGCTTCGCGCGCGCGGCCGACCGCCTCGGCATCGGCCGCTCGGCCGTCAGCCGCAGCGTGCAGAAGCTGGAAAGCCAGCTGGGCGTGCGGTTGTTCCTGCGCACCACGCGCTCGACCACGCTCACCCGCGAAGGCGAGCTGTTCCTGGAAGGCTGCAACCCAGGCGTGACCTGCATCCTGCAGGCGCTGGAGGAAATGCGCGACCTGCGCGAGGGCCCGCCGCGCGGGCACCTGCGCATCAGTGCCAGCCACGGCTTCGGCCGTCGGGTGATTGCGCCCTTGCTGGCAGCCTTCCGTGCCGAGTACCCGCAGGTATCCGTGGAGCTGCTGCTGGACGAGCAGGCCCCCGACCTGGCCGGTGATCGCATCGACGTGGCGTTTCGCGACGGCCTGCTGGAAGACAGCCAGGTGATCGCCAAGCAGCTTGTGCCGATGCAGCTGGTCGTATGTGCATCGACGGCGTACATGCAGGCGCACGGTCTACCGGTGTCGGTGGATGCGCTGTCCACGCATGCCTGCATCGGGCGGCGCCTGCCGGGCGGACGCATGCAGCCCTGGGAATTCCGTGTCGACGGTGCCGAAGTACACCTTCAGCCGCCTGCTGCACTGGTGTTCAACGATGCCGACCTGGCCCTGCAGGCCGTCATCGACGGGCTGGGCATCGCCCAGCTGCCCAGCTATCAGGTGCGTGAAGCGCTGTGGGCGGGCAGGGTGGTGACCTGCTTGGATCGGCATGCGCCGCTCGATCGCGGCCACTACCTGTGCTACCTCAGCCGCCGCCAGCTGCCCAAGCGCGTGCGTGCCTTCATCGACTTCAGCACGCAGCGGGTGCGCGCGCTCGAACTGGATGTGATCTCGCACTGGGAAGCACGCCAGCAGGCCACCCCTCTGAAGCCAGGCGCACAGCCTGCCTTGGCCTGAGCGTACTGGTGCGTGCCGGGCAACAGTGCGCGGCCGGTCACGGACCTACTCCCTCGCGCCCGCGCCACCTACGATGCCTGCGCCCGGCCACACGCCGGTAGCCCCTCTATATTCCAGGAGACACGCAATGAAGTTCCTCGTCATCGGTGGTACCGGCCGCATCGGCAGCAAGGTGGTGGAGCGCCTGCGTGTCGCCGGGCATGAGATCGTGGTGGCAGCGCCCTCCACCGGGGTGGATGTGCTGACCGGTGAGGGCCTGGATGCCGCCATGGACGGCGTCGACGTGGTGGTGGACTTGGCCAACTCGCCCTCGTTCGAAGACGCAGCAGTGCTTTCGTTCTTCGTGACCGCCGGCCACAACATACTTGCGGCCGCCACCCGTGCCGGCGTGCGCCACCATGTCGCGCTTTCTGTTGTGGGCACCGACAAGCTTGCCGCCAGTGGCTACTTCCGCGGCAAGATCGCCCAGGAGCGGCTGATCCGCGACTCGGGCCTGCCGTACACCATCATCCATTCCACGCAGTTCTTCGAGTTCCTGCCGGGCATCATCCAGTCCGCCGGCGACGGGACGGCCGTGCGGCTGCCGGCCGCCGACGTGCAGCCGATTGCCGCCGAGGATGTTGCCGAAGCGGTGGCACGCATCGCGCAGCAGGCGCCAGCCAATGGCGTGCTGGAGATCGCCGGGCCGCAGCGCAGCGCGATGGCGGATCTGGCCAGGCGCTATCTGCAACTGACGGGTGATTCCCGGCAGGTGGTGGCGGACGCCGATGCACTGTACTTCGGCGCGCCGCTGCAGACCGAGACGCTGGTGCCCGCGGGCCACGCGTGGCTGGGGCAGGTCGATTTCGAAGCCTGGCTGCAGCAGTCCGGTCTGTTGCAGCGGCAGCCTGCCTGAGCGGCGAATTGATCGCCTGCCGCAGCAGCGCTTGATGGAGCCGCGCAATGACCGAGCTGAAACCGCCTTCGCCCGCCATGCTGGACCGTTACCACGGCGACGACGTGAAGCCGCTGTACACCGGCCGCGTGCGGGTGAGCGGAGGCCAGGCCCAGCACGGGCGGGCGTCCGGCGTCGTGCGATCGGACGACGGTGCACTGGCGGTGGACCTGCGCCTGCCGCCGGAACTCGGTGGGCCGGGCGGCGGCGCCAATCCCGAGCAGCTGCTGGCTGCGAGCTATGCCGGCTGCTTCCACGGTGCCCTGGTGCTGGTGGCCGCGCGCGCCGGCCTGCTGCTGCACAACCCCAGCATCGAAGTGGCGGTCACCTTCGCCCGTGATCCAGCAGATGGGCTGTACCTGCTGTCGGCCGAGATCGTGGTACATCTTCCCGGCATGGATGAGAACCTCGCCTGCGAACTGGTGCGCAACACCGAACGCGTCTGCCCATACGCCAAGATGTTCCATCGTGGCATCAGCCATGCGGTGCATGTGCGGGTCGGCCCGCAGGCTCCGCCTCTGTAGAATCGAGCCATGCTCGACTCCGGGAAGGTCCTGGCCTGACGATTACACGGCTAGGCCGTATTCCGCCACAACCCAGCTCGGCTACGATGGTGGCGCCGGCAACCTGGCCGGCGGGGCAGGGGGCGCAATGGACATGCAGGCACGGGGCGGATTCGAACCGCCCGCGAAGACCGATTCGCAGGAACTCACGTTCCACTGGCTCTACCAGCGGGTGCAGGGGCTGGTTGAGCACAGCATCTACCCCAAGGCGGGCAGGGTGGAGACGTGGGCGTTCCGCATCGGCGTGGGTGCGGCGATCATCGGCATTCTCATGGGTCAGCTTCCGGATCGATGGCTGCCTGTTGGCGCAGTGCTCCAGGTGGTGGTTGCCTGCCTGGCAATCGAAATCGGAGGGTTCATTGTCGGTGGCGTCCTGGCCGCCCGCAGGGGCATTCGCCAGTTCAGCCAGCCGCGGCTCTCGCACGCCCAGGAGATGGATGAGGACTTTGCCCACTGGCAAGCAGTGGTGAGCGAGCTTCGCGACTTCCCGCGCGTCCAGCGCGAGCGGCGACTCAAGTTCGTCAGCACCTTGCGCACAAACATGATGGAGCGCATGGGCATGATGTATGGCGGCCTGCAGCGGCTGGGACCATTCCCGCTGTTGATTGCCCTCTACCTGCAGTTCCGTGGATGGAAATGGGGTGACTGGGCGGGCGCTTTCGATGTTGGCCTGCTAGGCGCACTGCTCATCTTCGCCATGGTGCTGCTGTACCTGCTGGGCTGGATGCTGATCGGCCTTCGCACCAGGCTCGATACCTACGTTGCCTTGTTGGAAGGCTCCATCCACGAGCCCGAGCCCTCCCAGTCAACGCCCTTGTAGCGTCGGGCCATCATGTTCTTCATGTTGAGGGACAAACAGGATTGTGAGCCATCCAGTGAGGCATACGCATGGCTCAAGTTGGCAGGCTCGTACATCTCGCCGACTTCACAGATCTGTACCCCGCAGAGGGGCATAGTGGCCCTTCGGTAGTGTGAGCGCGTCCATCCAGCCACGGGGTTTCCCCGAACGCCAGGAGGTCACTGTGCCAAGTTGTGATGAAGGAATGAAGTTGACGCGTCGCCAGGTGATCGCCGGCGGCGTCACGACCGTGGCGATGTCCGCCGCACCGGGGGCATCATCGCTCGCCGCCGAACTGGCGGCGCCCCCGCCGCCCAGGCCGCCGGTCATCAGCACGGTGGCCTTGACCGTCAACGGCGAGCGGCGGGAGCTTGAGCTCGACACCCGGACCACGCTGCTCGATGCCCTGCGCGAACATCTGAAGCTGACTGGAACGAAAAAGGGCTGCGACCACGGTCAATGCGGCGCCTGTACCGTGCTGGTCAACGGTGAGCGCATCAATGCCTGCCTCAGCCTGGCGGTACAGCACCAGGGCGATGCCATCACCACCATCGAAGGCCTCGGAACTCCCGATGACCTGCATCCGATGCAGGCCGCCTTCATCAAGCATGATGGCTACCAGTGCGGGTATTGCACGCCGGGGCAGATCTGTTCGGCGGTGGCGGTACTGGACGAGATCAAGCGGGGTGTGCCCAGCCATGTACAGGCGGACGTCAGCGCACGGCCCCGGGCCACCAACATGGAAATGCGCGAACGCATGAGCGGCAACCTCTGCCGCTGCGGAGCCTATTCCAATATTGCCGAGGCGATGGCAGAGGTCGCTGGCGTGACCTCTGCAGGGAGGCGCTCATGAGGGCCTTCAGTTACGAACGCGCCAAATCTCCGGCCGAGGCCGCCAGGGCCGTCGCCGGTACCGAGGGCGCGAAATTCCTGGCTGGAGGGACCAATCTGCTCGACCTGATGAAGCTGGAGGTCGAGACGCCAGCGCACCTGGTCGATGTGCAGGACATCGGCCTGGACAGGATCGAACCCACCGACGAGGGCGGCCTGCGCATCGGCACGCTGGTCACCAATACCGCACTGGCCTCACATGAGCGCGTGCGCCGCGACTACGCGGTGCTGACCCGCGCGATCGTGGCAGGTGCCTCCGGGCAGTTGCGCAACAAAGCCACCACCGGCGGCAACCTGCTGCAGCGCACGCGCTGCCCGTATTTCTACGACCCCAATCTGCCCTGCAACAAGCGCCTGCCCGGATCCGGCTGCGGCGCAGTCGAGGGGTTCTCCCGGCAGATGGGCGTGATCGGCACCTCGGACAGCTGCATCGCGACCTATCCGGGCGACATGGCGGTGGCCCTGCGGGTGCTGGACGCCTCGATCCAGACCGTCAGGGGTGACGGCAGTACGCGCAGCATCCCGATTGCCGATTTCCATCGTTCCCCCGGCGACAGGCCGCAGCAGGACAACGTGCTGCAGCGCGGTGAGCTGATCACCCACGTCACGCTGCCAGAACCCCTGGGCGGTCGGCACGTGTACCACAAGGTGCGTGACCGCGCGTCCTATGCGTTCGCACTGGTGTCGGTCGCCGCGGTCGTGCAGCGTGACGGCTCGGCGCGGTTCGCCTTCGGTGGGGTCGCGCCGAAACCGTGGCGCGTCGAGGCAGCCGAACCGCTGCTGCGCGACGGCGTAAAGGCCGCGACCCGGCAGGTGTTCGCCGGTGCCCGCCCGACGCGGGAGAACGCGTTCAAGATCGCGCTCACCGAGCGCACTCTCGCAGCCGTGCTGGTGGAAGGAGAGCGCTGATGCCCCTTGAATTCAACGCCCCCGCCGGCGACAACCTGTTCGACAAGGCCAAGGTCGTCGGCAAGTCGACGCCGCGCATCGACGGTCCACGCAAGACCACCGGTACCGCCCCCTATGCCTACGAGCGCCATGACGTGGCGCCGAACCAGGCCTACGGCTACATCGTCGGTGCGGGCATCGGCAAGGGGCGCATCATTTCGATGGATGCCTCCCGCGCGCGTGCCGCGCCCGGCGTACTGGCGGTCATCACCGCACCGGAGACCAAGCCGGTCGGCACATCGAACTGGAACAATGCGCCGCTGTTCGGCGGACCCGAGGTGGCCCACTACCACCAGGCCATCGCCTGCGTGGTGGCAGAGACCTTCGAGCAGGCCCGCGCCGCCGCGGCGCTGATCCGCACCCGCTACGAGCGCGGCAAGGGGCGCTTCGATTTCCCCGCCCTGGCGCCTTCCGCGCCGCTGGCAAAGGGGCGCGGTGGCAAGCCCGACCGGCAGACGCTCGGCGATTTCGACACCGCCTACGCGAGCGCCGCGGTCAAGCTCGACGAGACTTACCACACCTCCGACGAAAGTCATTCGATGATGGAGCCGCACGCCACCATCGCCGCCTGGGAGGGTGACACGCTCACGCTGTGGACGGCGAACCAGATGATCGACTGGGCCAGGCAGGGCATGGCGGCGATCCTCGGCATCGATCCTGCCAAGGTGCGTGTGGACTCGCCCTATATCGGCGGCGGCTTCGGCGGCAAGCTGTTCATCCGTGCCGACGCGGTGCTGGCCGCGCTGGCGGCCAAGCAGGTCGGGCGGCCGGTGAAGATCGCGCTGCAACGCCCGTTGATGCCCAACAACACCACCCACCGGCACGCGACAATTCAACGCATCCGGATCGGCTGCGGAAAGGACGGCCGGATCTCCGCCATCGCCCATGAGAACTGGTCGGGCAACATCAACGGCGAGGATGGCGAAAACGGCACCCTGCAGACGCCCAAGCTCTATGCAGGCGCCAACCGCCTGGTCGCCAACTACATCGCCACGCTCGACATGCCCGAAGGCAATGCGATGCGCGCACCGGGCGAAGCACCGGGCCACATGGCGCTGGAAGTGGCGATGGACGAAATGGCCGAGAAGCTGGGCCTCGACCCGATCGCGTTCCGCATCCTCAACGAACCCGAGGTCGTGCCCGGCGATCCGTCCAAGAAGTTCTCCGACCGCAACCTGGTGCGCTGCCTGCGCGAGGGCGCGGAGCGCTTCAACTGGAACAAGCGCAACCCCAGGCCGGCGCGGGTCAGGGAAGGGGGCTGGCTGATCGGCATGGGCGTATCTGCGGGCTATCGCGGCGCACCGACGATGAAGTCGGCGGCGCGGGTCCGGCTGGACGGCCAGGGCGGGGTGATTGTCGAGACCGACATGACCGACATCGGCACCGGCTCCTACACAATCATCGCGCAGACGGCTGCCGAGACCATGGGCGTGCCGCTGGACCGGGTCCAGGTGACCCTCGGCGACTCCCGTCATCCCGCCTCCGCCGGTTCCGGCGGCCAGTGGGGCGCGGCAAGCTCCACCGCAGGCGTGTACGCGGCGTGCGTCAGCCTGCGCCGCAAGGTGGGCGAGAAACTGGGCTTCGACGGCGACACCGCAGACTTCGCCAATGGCCGCATCCAGGCGGGTGGGCGGACGATCAAGCTGGCGGAGGCGGGGACACTGTCGGCGGAGGACGGCATTGCCTTCGGCGACTTCAAGCAAGGCTACGACGTCGGCACCTATGCAGGGCATTTCTGCGAGGTTGCCGTGCATGCCTACACGGGAGAGACGCGCATCCGCCGCATGCTTGCCGTATGCGATGGCGGCCGGATCCTCAATCCGCTGTCCGCACGCAGCCAGGTCATCGGCGGGATGGTGATGGGGGCGGGCGCGACCCTGATGGAGGAGCTGGTGGTCGACAAACGGCTGGGCTTGTTCATCAACCATGACCTGGCCGGCTACGAGGTTCCCGTGCACGCCGACATCCCGTACCAGGAAGTGGTCTTCCTCGACACGCTGGATCCGGTGATCTCGCCGATGAAGGCCAAGGGTGTGGGTGAACTGGGCATCTGCGGGGTCGGCGCCGCGATCGCCAATGCGGTCTACAACGCAACCGGCGTGCGCGTGCGCAACTATCCCATCACCCTGGACAAGCTGCTGCCCGGCTTGCCCGACGTGGGCTGACCCTTGCGCATGGACCGTCCCGCAGCCTCGACCACTCTGGAGGCCTCCGCCGCAGGCGGAGGGGAGCCCTGCGATCTTGCCGAGGACCTGTCGGCAGCGCCGGGCTTCCTCGCCGAAGGCAGCCCGCGCGGCGTACTCGAGACGGCCTTGACGCGCGTGCGCGCGGGGGAGCACGCCGTGCTCGCGCTGGTGCTGGAAACCGATGGCTCCACTTACGCCGGTGCCGGCGACATGGTGCTGTTCTGCAACGGCAGCCAGGTCGGCTGGCTGAGCGGCGGATGCCTGGAGCCCGAGCTCGCGCGACGCGCGGAGCAGGTGAGCGCGGCAGGGCGGGTCGACTGGATCGAGATCGACACCCGCAGTGACGACGACCTGTTGAGTGGGTCCGCGCTCGGGTGCCGCGGCCGGCTGCGGATTGCGCTCCTGCCATTGCGTGCCATGGCCGGCATCGACGACGTCATCGAGGCTTGGTTGCGCGAGGGTGTGTCACTCCAGCGCGACCTTCGCACGTCGGGGCAGGTCATTTTCCGTGCCGGCCATCACGAGCAGGCGTGGCAGCTGCATACGATGGATGGTACGCAGCCCTTTGGCGAGGGTGCGTGGCGTCTGCCGTTGCCCCGGCTTCCGCGGGCCCTGGTGTTGGGGGGCGGTCCGGAAACGCCCTTGCTGGTTCCGTTACTGCGGGGCCTGGGGTGGCGGGTCAGCGTGGCCGAACGGCGAGCGCGCTGGGCCTCAGCCGGGCAGTGCGCGGATGCGCATCTTCAGACCAGCCCGGCCGAGGCCCTTCATGGCGACCCGTGCGACGCGGCACTGGTGATGCATCACGATTTCGAACTGGACCGGGAGGCGCTGGTGGCCCTGGCTGATACCAAAGTTATGTTCATTGGACTGCTGGGTCCGCGGCGAAGGCGCGAGGACCTGTTCAAGTTGCTGACACCGGATCAGCGCCACCGCCTTTCCCCGAGACTTCGATCACCTGTCGGCCTGGACATCGGCGGCCGAGGGCCAGAGGCGATTTCGCTCAGCATCGCCGCGCAGCTGCAGCAATGGCGAAGCGCGCACGGCAGGTGACTGACGCGCATGCGGTCGTCGTGCTGGCTGCCGGCGGGAGCACCCGACTTGGCCAGCCCAAGCAGCTTCTGACCCGGCAGGGCGAGACCCTGGTACATCGCGTGGTGCGGTTGGCGCGCGAGCTCGCGCCAGCGCAGGTGCTGGTCGTGGTGGGCGCGAACGCACAGGCCGTGACATCCAGCATTGCCGGGCTGGACGCCACTCCGGTAACCAACAACCACTGGGAACGCGGCCTGGCGAGCAGCCTGCAGGTTGCCGGCGCACACCTGCTGCCCACGTTGACTGCGGTGATGGTCGTGGCATGCGACCAGCCCGCAATCGAGCGCTCCCATCTGCAGGCGCTGCTTTCGGGTGCCCGCGCTTCGGCGTCAGGGTGCGCGGGTACCCGCCACGGAAATGTGCTTGGCATTCCCGCAGTAGTGCCGCGTGCATGGTTCAACTCTGCGCGTGCAACCGGTGACCGCGGCTTTGGAGCGCGCCTGCGGCAACTTCCCGTCGATACGGTGCATGTCCTACAGGCACCGGAACTGGGCCTGGATATCGATACGCCAGAAGATCTTGCGCGCGTGCGCGATGCGGGCTGGATCGATGCCGAGGGGTGGCCCGCATGATCGCTGGGCCAATGCCTGTCGCGCAGGTGACTAGTGTGGGCCACATCGCGCGCCCTCAGGTACCTCGCCCCCGAACATCTGCAGCACCCGATCCAACAGAACAGGTTCCGGCACGTCAGCCAGTACCTGCTCCAGGTAATCCAACGGCTCCAACTGCCATTCGAGGAGCGCCCGCAACCGCACAACGGCAGGCGCCCGCTGCTTCGCGTCCAGTGAGACCTGCAACAGCAGATGGTGCGAGCGCCTCTCCAGCCACAGCACGGGTATGCCTCGGCAATGAACCTGGAACTCGGCATCTCGATGCCGCTCAACGAACTGGAAGCCCTGTCGTGGCCGAGCCTCCACGAACTGCATGGCTTGGCGGCGCAACTGCAGAAAGCGATCGCCGGGGATGCTGTGGAAACCGATAGGCGAGGGCTTGGGCGGTGCCAGCCACTGCGTCTGTGCCGCAACCACCACCACAAGACAGAGCGCGGTGGCCGCCCAGCGCCACCAGGCCACTCAGCCCTCCGGATGCAGTCGGGTACTGGCGTGTGCGGTAAGGCCGATTCCGGCCATGATCAGCCCCTCCATCACGCGCGGGCCGACGTATTGCTCCAGCTCGCCGTTCTCGCGGGCGCGCTGCGCGGCCAGCAGAATCTCCAGGACCACGCGAAGCCCGGCCAGCGAGCAGTCGGTGTCCGCCAAGGCGATGCGCCGGCCGGGCATCTGATGGCGTTCAGGCCACGGCTGACCATCGGAGGCGGCGCCGGAGCCGATGCTGTGCAGCAGGGCGATGAGGGTGTTCGGATCCAGCGCGGGGCTGTTCGCAGACGCGTCGTGGATCGGATGCGGGGCAGGGGAGTGGGGCTGGGTCATGGCGGGGCTCCTTGCGTGCATGCAGAAGCCGCCACCGATAAAGGTGGCGGACGATGCGTGGTTCGAAACCCCGTGTGTGGATGACCGGGCAGGCGCAAGGCCTCCACGCACCGCCCGCCATAGCCGACTGACGGATTGCCAGCCGGCACCGCGCGAAGCAGTGCCGGCTGGCAAGTGCGAGCAACATCCACACAACCGGGGTTTCGAATCCCGACCACCGATGCACGGTGGCAGGGCAAGGAATACGCGGACCTATGCGTGATGCCAATGCAGTAGGGCTGATGACGTCACTACTTTCAACATTTTCAGAATCATTGCATATGGCGCAAAGAGGCTGGAGCGTTGCGCTGCAAGGCTATCGACCATGTCGGTGGTGCAGCTCTGCGCGCTGTCGGCATCCGCCCGGCGGGGCTGTGAACAAGGCAAATGCGACAGGCCTGTCCAGCCATGCGCTGCCAATTGCGCGTGACGCGTCACGTTAATGGGTGAAATCTGCGAAGTAAGGCGCTGCATGTCACCATGTGGCGGGGCGAATCATCTGCACAATGCCCCTTGGTAGCTAATGGACGCATCCGCCCAAGAAGGTTTTCATGTCTGGCATGACTGACGGGCAGCAACTACGCAACGCGCAATGGGGCAAGGTGTCGCGCCTGTTCAAGCCTGCGATGATCATTAGCGCGGCGCTGGCGGCAAGCGCAGAAACGCTCTATCGCACAGGGGTATACCCGCGAGCCATCTTCGAGGCGGGCAGCGCTGATGCTCGAACCTGGTTGTATGTGGCACTGATGTACCTGATCGCCTTTCCAGTACTGTTTCTTTGGATGAGGCGACTGCTCGCAGGCTATCCCATGCCATGGAACCCGCCACTCAAGCGCTGGTTGCTGGGCGCGTTCTCCCTGATCCTCTGCAGCGGAATGATCATGCTGCCGGTCATCGTGCTGACTGTTGGAGGCAGCGCTGCAGGTCGCGGCAAAGGGCTGTATCAGCTGTTCACCGGCAGCCTATTCGGCACATTCCTTGTGGGAACGGTGCTCGCCTACGCAGCGGCCCTGGGGGCATGGCTGCTGTTTATCGGAACCCCCAAGCTGCTCTTCCCCAGGCCGGGCTCGCGCTAGGCCCGCTGCGATAGTTTCCTGGAAGTGCAGGTGTTCGAGCCCGCCACCTGCTGCCGGGTCGTCAGTGGCCCTTCAACGCCGCCTTGGTTCGCTCCAGCCATGCGGCATTGTGGCTCCGCGCGTGGCGCGACCAGTGCTGGGCATCGTCGATGATGCTGGCGAACAGGCTGCGGGCCTGCTCGCGATCGTCGGGTTGCGACTGCGCCATCAGCCATTCGGCGTACAGGCAGCGGGCGGCAGCGTCGTTTCCGCATTCCACGGCGCGCTCGAATGCGGCGCGGGCTCCGGGGGCTTTCGCGGTTGCCAAGGCCTGCGCGTACAGCAGGGTCTGTTCCGGCTTGCGGCGCACATTCGGATGGCGGACGAACAGGCCGTCCAGCGTCTCCACCGCAAGCGCAGCGTGCCCGGACTCGAGGCGGGCACGGGCAAGGCCGGTCAGGATGTAGGGATCGTCGCCCAGCGGCGAGCTGGCTGCCTGCTCAAGCAGGGTTCTGGCCTCCTCGGCCTGGCCGGCATCCAGCAGCGTCATGCCCAGGCGAACCCGATTCTGCACGGTCGGCGTGCGCGCCAGTTCGGTACGGGCGTTGCGAAGGTCCTGGCCCGGGTCCATGAGCTGCTTGGCGGAACGGACGACCTGCCGGGCGCCGCGCGAATGGCGGACTTCAGGGAAGTAGATCGCCAGGAAGTAGACGACGCTGCCGAGTAGCGGGAACGAGAACAGCAGGATGAGCCAGTAGAGGCTCTGGCCCGAGCGGATGGCGTGCACCGCGAAGTAGATGGCCGCCAGTACGTGGAGTCCGATTCCGATATAGGGCATGTGTGCCGCCTCGTCCTTGTGAGGGGTGGAACTATAGTGGGGGAGGGGTGGGGCGCCAATGGGCTGGGTGATCGAGCGTGACGCGTCACGTTAATAGACTGGGTTCTGCAGGGCGGAGCGCAGCGTGCCACTATGTGGCGGGGCTGCATTGATGGAAGGGGATACATGGAACGTGCGCAGAAGACGCTAACGATGGCCGATGTTGCGGGATGGGGTTCGGCGCTCGTCACCTTTGGATTGATTCAAGGGGCTTTGTACCTAAAGGAGTATTGGGGGCACTTCGGCCTGGATCCCTTTCAGTTTGTTGCGGTGAGTGAGCTTGCACTGGCAGGGCTTGCTGGGATCGGCATGGTGTTATTTCTCATGCTGCTGGCCTCGCTGTTTGGCGGCTGGGTGGAGATGAAGGTCACGAGCGGCAGCTCCAAAAGCAAGCTGTTCGCATGGCTGTTTCCAGTGCTTTTCTTCACTGTCCTGGGGCTGCTGCTTTGGTGGTCGAACACGTGGCCTCTTCTGATAGGGGTTCTTCTGACGGTCATCTGTGCGTTGATCGTGCATCTTTCGCCGGTGGTGCCCGCCGCAGTGAAAGATTCCCCTTGGCTGATCTACGCCTTGGTGATGCTGGTCTACGTCTCGATAGCGTCAAGCATGCTTGGCTCCCAGCGTGCCGAGAAGATTTCCTCTGGCGGCGGCAAGCACGTGACGGCTGTGACTGTTGATGGAAAGGTCCAGGGCGACCTAAGTCTGATTGGTCGTCTTGGTGACAGCTATGCACTGTGGGACCCGGCGCGGAAGGCTACAGTGCTTGCGCCTGTTGGCGATGTTGGGAGGTTGGAGATTCTGCGAAAGGGTGTGATTCCTGTTCCGGCAGCCCAATAGGGTTGGATCTCGGCAAGCGCCAAGCTGAGAGTGGCTGTGCACTTCAGCACGGGGAGTAGCGATAAGGGATGTTTATCGAGGGTAGGTAAAGCCACCTAGGACTCAAAAGTGGCCGTGGTGACGGGGTGCAACCCTGATCGCTGGATCAGTTCCCCAAACGGTAGCCCAAATTTCGAAGTCCCACCCGGATCAATCCTGTATGTTCGTCACGAGCCTAATCTCTGGGTTGAGTTCGATGTGGCTTGACGATAAGAAGGCAATCACAAGGAGGTTGATGCATGAATAGGTTCTTTAGCACCGAATCCACGGAGTCCGAATACCCGCAGACGGCATATGCGAGGGTCGATCAGTTCGAGCCCATCTACTTCGATGAGGCTGAAGAAGTGACGATCGCGTTTGATGCGATGGACGCAAGCTGGCGAGGGTTCAGGGAGGGTGGCCCGCTAGACCTCAATAGGGCAGAACAGGAAGTAAAACGCTATTGGACGCAGTTGTTCGAGGGTGGAGGTGAGATCGCCGATAACCCCATAGTTTCCGGCTTAGACGAAGTGCCTCTCTATCGGATCGAGATAACCGTCCCCACCTCGCACGAGTATGTAAGCCTGCTGAGGGATGGCGCGCAGTGGGTTCAGATCGAGCTTGCTCCGCGAGGTGAGATAGAGGCCTTCGTATTCGCAGGCGCCTTTGCCAATCCGGTCCAAGCATGGATAGAAAGCCTGACCCCAAAAGGGGTCCCGGCTACCGCTCTGGACAGGATATTCGACATGAGCTTGTGGCCGAAGGCCACAGAAGCTCAAATTTCCGCTGAACTCCCCAGAGGATGTCCGATTGAGCAGTTGCTGATGCTTGACATAGGGCAGGGGTCGGCGAACGCGCTGACTTGCAAGTGCGGCCTTCCGCGTCTTTACTTTGATGTGGGTTGTGGCGTGTACGGGAACAAGAAAACGTGTCCGCCAGGCATTCAGTTCTGTACGTGTGATAAGCCTTTGGTGATCCTCTCGCATTGGGATGCAGACCATTGGACTGCGGCAACGCTGGATACGGACCTGCTGAAGTTGACGTGGATAGTTCCATGTCAGACCATCAGCCAAAGCCACGCCACATTCGCTGCATCGATTCTTGCCGCCGGAGGGAAGCTCCTGATTTTTCCTCCTTACGGGACCGTAACGTGGGGGGCGCCTCAGCTCGAGATCAGACAGTGCAAAGGCGCTCTGAACAACAAGAACGAATCCGGGCTAGTCCTTATCGTAACTAATAAGGAACTCGACAGAACTTGGCTACTAATGGGAGATGCGCCATACAACCTGATTCCAGGCGATCTTCCTGAGAACATCTCGGTGATAGTGGCGCCGCATCATGGCGCGAAGATGTCGCCAAATAGTGTCCCGCCGGCAAGGCCTGCACACGACTACGCAAGGTTGCTGTACTCGTTCGGGCCAGGGAACACGCATGGCAGGACAAAAGTGCAACACCCTACGATCGAATCGGTCATCGTGCATCAGAGCGAAGGCTGGAAGCATGGTAGTTGGGTCCCCCCGATGCTGCCATCGGACCCGGGGAGTACAGTTGCCGGATTAGATGGTGACGTGCTTGCTACCGCTGTCCATTTGGTTGATCACATCGGCGGAGCGCGAGTGGGCTGGCTCGGCATGCCGAGCGCTCCGATTCACCTGCTTACGTGTGGAAAGACCATGTCGATTCCGCAAACCTGAGCGCAAACGTCTCGCTTAGGCCTGGGAGTGTGTGGCCGAATAGAGCTCGATAGTCAAAAGCGTCGATGACTTTCACTCATAAAGACCAGAGGGCCGCGGTTAGAGAAACGGAAGTGTTCGCTTCTGACCGGTGGCGGAAACTAGGCCGCAATTCCCGCGATAGCGCACGCGCCGGGTGCTCAGCCGGCCACGGTGGTCACGAAGGTTGTCGAGACGCCCAAGACGAAGGAGAAGCTTCCTGCGGGCGTTCAGTACATTCTGGACATGGCGGCCAATGCCAGGGCGAGGCACGCCGGGTGGTACGGCCAGCGCGACATCGTGGAGTTTCGCGCGTCAGGCGGCGGGCAAGTGCTCGATCGTTTCACCACTGAGCAGCTGTGGGCGCTGGGCTGGTCTGTGAAGCGAACCGAGTTTGGTGTGCTGCTTGAGCGCTAAGGGGCACGAGATCATTGCCACAACTTGGCCCGTAGACCCGTTTGGCGAGCAGTCCGATGCTACGACCGCGCGCATAAAGGCTGCGGCGGGGTCGCCTGTGACGAGCGCGAGCGAGACACAGCCGACCACCGCCGCGGCGAACGGCAGCACCCTAATTGCAGTTGGGAAGCGCCCCTTGGGCACGTTCCCAGAGACGCCGCCTTATCCGGCCAGCTTCTAGCTATGCGTCCTTGGCGCTGCAGGCCTGTGAGGCAGTAGGATGCCAGGTCGCAGTGACGCCTGAGGAATGAAGCTTGTCTACGTACTTGGCGAGGTGATGGAGCTTATTGGTGTAATCAACCAAGTCGCGCACTGTCGGGTCATCGAGATGGTTTGGTTCGTGCGTCATTCGATTCCGATCTTTCACCACTTCCTCAAGCATTTCGCGTTCGTCGTTGGAGTAGAACCGGCCAAGCTTTTCGTGTGATTTTGCGGCGGCGCCATCAGTTGGATAGCGCCTAGGCTTTGCGAACTTCTTCCACAGCTCAAACTGCGAAATTATTCCGGATCTAGCAATGATGGCCTCGATTCTCCGGGGACCGGTTCCAACGCCCGGAAGGCGCAGACCCTCATTCTCTGAGATGGGTTGTCCAGTGACTAGCTCAATGGCCCGCGCGAACTCGTTGCCCGTGTATAGATATGCAGGTATGGACAGTTCGCCCCCTTCAACGGCCGTAGTCAAAATGGGGCCGTCCTCGACCTTGACCGGATGGGAAAGGGATGTGAAACGCTGGCTTTCTACGATTTTTGCTGTGGCGACTGCCATGTCATGCGCGCGCATGGTGTCAATCAGCCACGCTGATGACAATTCAAGATATGAAACAAGGTTTGCAGCAAAGTCACGATTCATGCGAACACCTGCGGCGATGGCGGGTTGATGTATACGGGGCAGGGTGGGAGTAACTTGGTCCGGTGCCCCGGCTTTGATGGCCTGGGAGGTAGAATGCGCTGAAGCCTATGAGGCCGATATGGATATCCGAATCGGAATTCTCGCACTGCTGCTTGCACTTCCTCACGCCCTCGAGGCGGGGGCGTTGCGTTCAGCGGTTGGGCCGCCGACGCCCCCCAGGGCGGCATCTGGCGCGCCGAAGACACATAACCTCGGCGCCGAGCCCCTGAAATGCCAGCAACATCTTGATCCACGCATCCGACTTTACTGCGCGGAAATTGAACGATCGCTCATCCAGAACGAAGCGCACCGCCAAGGGATACCGACGCCATCGGGCGAAATTGTCCGCCTACCGGCCTACGGCAGCGCGGACGCCAAGCGTCTTGGCGCGGCTTGCATGGGCGGAACCGCGATGCGGCGCCTCAGCAACGGCTGGGAACAGTTGCGAAATGCCAAGGGCGAATGGCTGCGCTGCCGCGAGCAATAAGCCGGGGTGTAAGCGCCTCACACGCGCTGACGAGGCCTCGGCCCACGGCTCATGTAGACAACATTGGATGCCCCGGCGTCGGAACCGATCGCGCCCACGCCGAACTGCCGTTCTCGGCGAATTCTGAGGGCTTCGGCTAGGTAGATGACACTAGATTTCGCCGTAGTTGACGCCTTCCGGGCAGCTGCAGCTCGGGGAGACGCCTCAGCCATCATCAGCCGCCATTCGCGCGCAATGTTGCAAGTCAGGGACCACCAGGCCATGTCGCATGGCTCAAGCTGATGACCTTCGGGGGTGAACATGTGTCCACCTTGGAATCCGAAACCGGCCCAAGGGCCGGTTAGGTCAATGCGATCATGGGGATCCATCTTGCTCATGCTGCGATCTCATCCTTGTCGGGGGAGCCAACAGGGAGGCAAGAGCCAAGCCAGAGCCGCAGCCATTGCCAGATCGAGCCGACGAACCGGATCACGCCCGATACAGCATTTCGCATAATGTATATTATGTTCATTACGCCATTGCCCGATCCAGGCTTCACCAGTCACGCCCCTGATCCACTCCAGGCGCCGGCCTGATTGTCAGTGATTCGATCACTGCCAACCGCCCTTTGGGCTTCCCTCAACCTCTGCAGGAATGGCAAAGGATCTTGCGGATCTGACAGTGGCGGGTAAAGACGGCTTTGCGGGCGTAGTTTTGCCGCTGATCTTGCCGTGGCTGCACGCCAGCCTGGCAAGAGCGCTTTCGCCGATTCGGCACCAACAACCGAGGCCTCAGGAGCGCGTTCTGGCACCCCAGCCGTAGCCACTCAATGGTCGTGACGCGTCACGCTATTGGGCCGTTCCATGCCGGCGAGCTCCATGCCATCTAGGCGCGGGACCGCGTCGATGCGCTGAGGATGAGCGCCACATACGCAATCAACGTGCCGGCCGGCAAACCCCAAACCTCCATCTCCCAGTTCCTCCGGTACGGGGATGGGCCTGTCACCGCCCAAACCAACAGCAAGGCGGCCGTCACCAGCACCGTCCTGTTGGCGATGGAAATGAGCTTGTCTGCAGATTCATGGCCCAGATTGGGATCCCATCCGAAGAGCCAACGCAGGCGCTTCCAGTAGTCGTGCCCCACAGCCAACAGAAAGAGGAACGCGCCCGCCAGCAGACTCAGCAAAAACTGTACCAATGGATTCAAGGGACATCCTCAGGAATTGTGCAGCCAGCTCGGCTGGATATCGCCGACCACGCGCGGCGGACGCATCGCATCACAGGAACCTGTGCATCACAAAGACATCCACCAGACCCAGCGTCCCATGCCGGAACGCCTTGGGTAACGTACCGACCACCTCGAACCCCAGCTTCCTGTACAGCGCCACCGCCGGGGCATTGGTACTGACCACGTAATTGAACTGCATGGCGAGGAATCCTTCCGCCCTCGCCCGTTCCAGACTGTGTTCCACCAAGGCCCGGCCCACGCCCTGCCCCTGTGCGAAAACATCCACCACATACGTGGCGCTCGCCACATGCGCCCCCAGATCAGGGAAGTTCGGGCCCATCTTGTACATGCCCACCACCCGGCCCTGCAGAACGGCCACATAAGGTGTCTGCGGCAGGAGCCAATGCGCGCGAAACCTTTCGACTTCAAAAGACCCGGCAAAGGGCAGCGCATCCTGCGCCGCAATGGCCGCCTTGAACATGCCCCACATCGCGTCGAAATCGCCTGCATGGGCGGGCCGGATCTCCATGCGTCTCCTGCAGATTTGTGGTGATGACCAGGCCGGACACTACCAGAATCCAGCCCCTGCCCCATGGCTGCTTCACGCGCCACCGCCATCGGCTCCGCAATAGTTGTGGAAATTCCGGCCCTCAGAGCAGTAGATGTCTCCTGTTTCCGTGCACATCCCGCACCGGCTTCGACGGTGGCGCGTTCCCGCGTACGTCCTGCTGGGCATCTACCTGCTGTACCTGCTGGCCGGCAACATCTTCCTCAATACCCCGCTGTTCGATCAGGTCACCAACCGCAAGCCGCACAAGTTCGTGATGACCACCGGCCCGGCCATCACGCTGCTGCCCGGCCATGTCATCGCCTGGAACGTGCACATGCGCGGCCACGTGAACCACACGGTCTACGTGCTGCATGCCGAGCGCGCCAGCGCCCGGTTGGCGGTGCTGCCCCTGTTCCAGCGCGAGGTGCGGGTTCCGCGCTTGCAGGCGACGGGGGTTTCCGCCGAGATCAGCCGCGTCGAAGAAGCCATCCCGCCACCACCGCGCAGCGACCGCGGCTGGACGCTCCGTTTCGATGCCATCCACAGCGACAGCATCCGCAGCGCACGCTTTGGCAAGTTGCTGATCATTGGCAAGGGCCGGGGTACGGTGGGCTTCCTCAAGCAGCTGCGCGGCGGGCCGTCGGAGCTCTTCGAATCCGAGGTGGCGTTCAGCGATGCGGACACCAGTTTTGACGGCGTGCAGCTGTTGGGCGACATGGATCTCACCGCGCGCTTCAGCTATCCGCGCCACTATCGGGACCAGGCGCCCGGTCTGGCCAAGTTGAAGCTGCTGCATGCCCAGCTTGAGGTCGACGCCCGCAGCCAGGGCCTGCGCATGGACACGGATGCCACAACGCCGAAGATCTCCAGCGCGCCCGTACCCGGACGCCTGCAGCTGGCGCTGCACCTGATCGACGGCCAGCTGCAGCCCGGGGACCGCGCAATCTGGCAGGTGCCGCTCTACCTGGGTGATGGTGCCCCCAATCGCGGCGTGCTGGCCCTGCAGCTCAATGTGTCCAACGACCTGCGCCTGCAGGCCCGCCTGCCGCCCAAACCCGGCTCAGGCAGTGAAGTGGATGCGGATCTGCGCGTCCGTGGCCGGGACATCCCCTTCCAGCAGCCCGCCCAGCTGCTGGAACGCAGCTCTGGTACCGTGCGCGGCGAATGGACGTTCACTTCGCTCAACTGGATCCCTGCCCTGTTCGTTCGCAAGCCGTGGCTGCAGCTGGACGGCGGTGGCACGCTGAAAGCGGATCTGCGCGTGCGCAACGGCGAACTGATCGAATGCAGCACCGTGGACATTCCGGCCGCCGAAGCCGTGGCCGAAGTCGCCGGCGTACGACTGGCGGGCACGGCCAGCGCCCATGGCGAATTGAAGGCCGGCAGCCCCAGCCAGGCACAGCTGGCTGTCCGGCTGCCACGATTCACTGCACGGCCAACCGATGCCAAGGATGTGCGCCTGTTCGACGGCCGTGATCTGGCCCTGGACCTGACCGGTGATGGTCGCCTGCAGGAGCTGCGCAAGGGTGTCCGCGCGCACCTGCGCTTCAGCCAAGCAACGATTCCCGACCTGGCCGCCTACAACCGCTACCTGGACTCGCCGCAGGTGCGACTGCTCCGTGGCACCGGCAGCCTGAGCGGCGATGCCACGCTCGACACCGATGGACGCGTCGGCCACGGCACTGCCCGGCTGCTGGGGCGCAATGCCAGCGCCAAGGTGGCAGGGCTGGACATGGGCGGCGACATCGACGTGAAGGCAACGCTGCGCCGCGGTGACTTCAATCAGCGTCATTTCGATCTGTCCGGCACCACCGTCGAGCTGCGCAATGTGCAGGTGGCGGATACAGAGCAAACAAGCGCATGGAAAGGCCGCGTGGCCTTCAAGCGTGGCCGCATCGACGCGCAGTCGCCCTTCCAGGTCGATGCCACCACGGATCTGGATCTCAGCGATGCCCGGCCGTTGCTTGCACTGTTCGCAGAGCGTACCGACTACCCGCGCTGGACCCTGTCGCTGTTGGATTCCGGCCAGGTGCAGGCACGGGCGACGCTGCGCTGGCGCCCGGGCCATCTGATCATCGATGGACTGCAGGCCGAGAACGATCGGCTTTCGGTACGCGCGCGGCTGGATCTGCTCGACCAGCGCAAGCGCGGTGATCTCTACCTGCGCTGGGGGCTGCTGGGTGCGGGCATCGAGCTGGACGGTGACCAGCGCCAATGGCACCTGGCGAAGGCAAGGGAGTGGTTTGACCAGCGACCTTCCCTGCTGCCAGCGAGCCAGGGAGCCGGTGCCGTCGGCTCTTCAGATTGAAGGCCGACAGCCTGCATCCATTCGCTGCCCCTGTGCGTAGACAGGCCGCATACGTATCAAGGAGCTGCACGGTATGAAGCGGAGTTCACAGGTTTCCGGACTTCTGGGATGGGTGGCGATCACCTTCGTCGCGGCAACCCTGGGGGCGTGGGCGTCCACGTCCGCAGCAAGCTTCTACGCCAGCCTTGCCCTCCCCGCATGGGCACCACCGGCCAGCGTCTTTGGCCCGGTGTGGACACTGCTCTACGCCATGATGGCGGTTGCCGCGTGGCTGGTCTGGCGCGAACGCGGTTGGCGCGGCGCACGGCCCGCGCTGCTGCTCTATCTGGTGCAGCTGGCCGTCAACGCGCTATGGAGCTGGCTGTTCTTCGGCTGGAAGCTGGGCGCGCTTGCCTTCGCCGACATTCTTGTATTGATCGTGTTGGTGTGCGCGACGATCGTCACGTTCGCGCGCATCCGCCGGCTTGCGGCGGTGCTGCTGCTTCCTTACCTTGCCTGGATTTCGTTCGCCTCGGCGCTCAACTTCGCCGTCTGGCGGGCCAATCCCGGGCTGCTGTGACACGCGGATCCAGCGTTCAGGCCTGGGCCACGGCCTGTGGGCACCAGGTCCGCAGCAGGGCCGGCTTGAACGCCTGCTGCCCGCAACCGGTGGGGCACCGCACCACTCGCGCTGCAGTATGGCTGACCAGGCCCTGCCCTTCTTCTGCCTTGAAGATCGTCTCGCAGGAAAGGCAACGCGCTACCAGCGAGTACAGGTGCAGCAGCCGGCCACTGGCTGGATCCTGCAATGCATCCACATCCAGCAATTCAAATTGGCAGCTGTCAGGGAGCATACGGTACTGGGGCGCGGGTGCGGTCTGCAGGTTCACGGGCGTGGCATCTGTTGGAAGTGCAGTCACCGTAGGGCAGCCGCTGTCTAGTTGGCGTGCAGCGCAGATGTGCTGGCCGCGAAACCTGCACCGGTCTCTGCATCGAAATCTGCTAGGGTGCGCGCCGATGCCTACATCCACATTGCCAGCACAACCCGATCACCCCATTGCCCTCAGCGCCGCCCTGAAAGCGCACACCCGAGCGGCCCACGATCGCCTCGACCAGCACCTGTTACAGCAACACATCTTCGCGTCGCGCCAGCGTTACCTCTGCTTCCTGCGCGTGCAATGGCACTTCCATAGCGCTGTTGCGCCGCTGTACCGGATGCAGGATCCGGGCGCGACCCGCTTGCCCCTGATCGAGGAGGATCTTCGCGACCTCGGCGCTTCCGTGCCGGCACCCCATGCCTGGCAACCGCAGCCGCATGTGTTCTCGAACGCGACCGTTCTGGGCTGGCGCTACGTAGCGGAGGGCTCGACGCTGGGAGCGTCCGTGCTGTTGAAGATGGCCGCTGCGTTGCAGCTTCATGCCGGGTACGGCGCGCGCCACCTGCGTCCTTCCGAGCTCGGTGTGGCCGAGTACTGGAGACGCGAGCGGGAGGAGCTGGATGCGCTCGTTTTAAGTGACCAGGAGCGCGCACAGGCATGTAGGGGCGCGACAGACGCCTTCCTGTTCATCCGTCGCTGCGTAGATGAAGAATTCAGGTTTGAATGAAAGGCCCTTCACATTCACGTGGTGGTATGCGGCGGCACGCTTTTGCTTCACCATCCATGCACACCGGATGCAGTGCTGGGCCGTTCCAGCCATCCACGAATCATGAGTCCCGCCCTTGACGCCTCCTACCGAATCCGCGCACGACACTGCCCTGTCCCGTTGCGCGCGCGAACCGATCCACACCCCTGGCGCGATCCAGCCCTACGGTGTGCTTCTGGTCGTTGAACCGCAGTCCCTGCAGGTACGCGAGCGCGCCATCAGCCACCCCGGGCTGCTGAAACAGTTCGGCGAACCGTTGATGCGGCACGTCAGTGAAGTGCTGGGCGGCGTGCTGGCACCGTTCCAGGGCGTGTTGCAACAGGCGACGGTGGGCAGCAGCGCGCATGTCGGTGCCGTGCACCTGGATGGGCACGGCCGCCATCAGCTGCTCGTGCACCGCTCCGCCACGGATCTTCTGGTCGAGCTGGAGGCGCCGGTTCCCGGCCAGCCCGGTTCGCTGGAAGAACTGTATCCAGCCATCCGCGAGCTGATGACCGGCATTGAATCGGCAGCGACGGTGGAAGACCTGTGCAGGCTTGCGGCCGCGCACATGCGGCGGCTCACCGGCTTTGACCGCACCCTGGTCTATCAATTCGATGCTGGCTGGAATGGCATCGTGGTGGCCGAAGATGGCAATGGCCTGTTGCCGTCCTACCTGGACCTGCGCTTTCCCGAGTCGGACATTCCCGCACAGGCCCGCGAACTGTACCGCCGGAACCGGGTGCGCCTGATCGCGGACAACAACTATACCCCTACCCCGCTGATGCGGGCCGAAGACCACCGCGAGGCGCCACCGACCGACCTGAGCCTGGCCGTGCTGCGCAGCGTGTCCCCCGTGCATCTTCAGTACATGCGCAACATGGGGACCGGGGCGTCGATGTCGGTGTCACTGGTACATGAGGGGCGGTTATGGGGCCTGGTGTCCTGCCACACCGTGCAGCCACGCCGCCTGCCCTACCACGTGCGTACCGCCTGCGAGTTCATGGGCCAGATCCTGTCGCTGCAGATTGCACTGAAGGAGCGCGCGCTCGCGATTGAAGAACGCGTCGCGCGTCGCTCGATACTGGTCAAGCTGCTGGGCCGCATGGCCGGCGACGAAGAATTCATGGCGGCCCTGCGCCAGGACGAAGGCAGCCTGCTGTCGCTGACCGGCGCGGCCGGGGCTGCCATCGTGCACAAGGGCGACTGCATGCGCGTGGGTGAGTGCCCGCCCGCCAGCGACGTGCTGGCGCTGGCCGATTGGCTGGCTACCCGGCAGCCCGGCCAGGAAACCTACTGCACCGACCACCTTGCCGCCGACTGGTCGCCTGCCGCGCACCTGGCCGATGTAGCCAGCGGCCTGCTGGCAGTGTCCATTTCGCAGCTGCATGACAGCTACCTGATGTGGTTCCGGCCGGAGGTGGTGCGAACCGTGCGCTGGGGGGGAGACCCCCGCAAGACCGCAGCGCCCGGCGTCGCACTCTCCCCGCGCAGCTCCTTCGACGCCTGGAAGGAGACCGTGCGGCAGCGCAGCCTGCCGTGGACCGACGCCGACTGCGATGCGGCGCACGAGATGCGCACGGCCATCGTCGATATCGTGCTGCGCAAGGCCGAGGAGATGGCGGAACTGAACGAACAGCTCCTGCGCAGCAACAAGGAACTGGAAGCCTTTTCCTATTCGGTCAGCCACGACCTGCGCGCCCCCTTCCGCCACATCGTGGGCTATTCGGAGCTGCTTGGCAGCTCGGCGGGCGACCGCCTCAACGAGACCGAGCGCCGCTTCCTGGATACGATCGTCGATTCGGCAAAGTCCGCCGGCACACTGGTGGATGACCTGCTCAGCTTCTCGCAGATGGGACGCTCCACGCTGGGGCGGGTGCGGCTGGACATGGCTGCCCTGGCCGAGGACGTGCGCCGGAGCCTGGCGCTGGATTACGCCGGCCGCGACGTGCAGTGGACGCTCGCGCCGCTGCCGGAGGTGGAAGCCGACCCGACGATGCTTCGCCTGGTCTGGCAGAACCTGCTGGCCAACGCGATCAAGTTCACCCGCGAGCGTGAGCACGCGATGATCGAGATTGGGCACGACCGCAGCGACGACGAAGATCACTTCTTCGTGCGCGACAACGGCTGCGGCTTCGACATGCGTTACGTCGACAAGCTGTTCGGTGTGTTCCAGCGCCTGCACCATGTGGAAGAATTCGAAGGCACCGGCATCGGTCTGGCCAACGTACGCCGCATCATCGGCCGCCATGGCGGCCGTACCTGGGCCGAGGGCGAGCCCGGCAAGGGCGCGACCATTCACTTCACCCTACCCCGCTCCACAGGAGAACACCCATGAGGGACCTGCGGCCGATCCTCCTGGTAGAGGACAGCCCCAAGGATGCAGAGCTGACGATGGCCGCGCTTGAGCGCTGCCAGCTGTTGAACGATGTCATCCATGTACGCGACGGCGCCGAAGCGCTGGATTACCTGCGCTGCGAAGGCAAGTTCGCCGGTGCCATGCACGGCGGCCCGGTGGTCGTGCTGCTGGACCTGAAGCTGCCCAAAGTCAATGGCTTGGAAGTACTGGAGCAGGTCCGTGGCGACCCGTACCTGAGCAGCACCCCGGTTGTGATGCTGACCTCTTCGCGCGAGGAGCAGGATCTGGTGCGCAGTTACGAACTGGGCGTCAACGCATTCGTGGTCAAGCCGGTCGACTTCAAGGAATTCTTCGACGCCATCCAGGGCCTGGGCATGTTCTGGGGCATCACCAACCAGCCGCCACCGCATCGGCCCAACGGCTCGGGGCAGCGCAATGCGTGATGGATCGCGCCGCAGCGAGCGCCTGCGCATCCTCATGCTGGAGGACAGCGCGCTTGATGCGGAGCTGATCAGCGCCCAGCTGCAGCGTGCCGGCCTCGATTTCGAGGCCGAGCGCCTGTGGACCCGCAACGCGTTCATCGAGGCCATCGAAAGCCGCCCGTTCGACGTGATCCTCGCCGATCATGTCCTGCCAGGCTTCGATGGTGACGCAGCACTTGCCCTGGCGCGCGAGTGCGTGCCGCACACGCCTTTCATCTTTGTTTCCGGCACCCTTACCGAGGAACTGGCGGTACAGGCACTCACGCGCGGCGCCCGCGACTACGTGGTGAAGCAACGCCTGCAACGCTTGCCCGACGCCATCCGCCGCGCTCGCCAAGAGGCGCACGAGCGCACCCAGCTGGCCAATGCGCAGGCCGCGCTGAACGAAAGCCAGGCCCAGCTGCAGCAGGTCACCGATGCCGTCCCGGCGCTGATCGCCCAGTTGGACAAGGACCATCGCTACCGGTTTGCCAACAAGGCGTTCCTGGACTGGCATGGATTCAGCCTTGCAGAACTGCTGGGTCGGCCGGCTCGGGATGTCAGCGGCATTTCCGCCTTCGAGCACGCCCTGCCCAGCCTGGAACGCGTACTGCAGGGGGAGCGAGCCCGCTTCCAGGTCGAACTGATCCATCGCAGTGGCGAATTACGATTCGTGCAGATGGACTGCGTGCCCGAGCATGCCGCCGATGGCAGCGTGGCCGGGTACATCTGCCTGGGCAGCGACGTTTCGCTGCTGAAGCAGGCCGAGCTGGCCCTGCGCGAAGACAACCAGCTGCTTGAGCAGCAGGTACAGGCACGCACGGCCGAGTTGCGCGCCAGCAAGCGGCGCCTGCAGGCGATCTTCGAATCCAGTTTCCAGCACCAGGTGCTGCTGGATCTGTCCGGACGCGTGGTCGATGCCAATGACGCGTCACTGGCCGCGGTGCTGGGAGACAAGAAGGACGTCGTTGGCCAACGCTTCGCCGAATCGGTCTGGTTCGGCACCACCGAGGGCATCAGCGCGCTGATCGATCGGGCCGTGGCCGCAGCCGTACAGGGCCGCAGTTCACTGCATGCGCTGGAACTGGAACTCCCGACCGGGCGGCGCAGCTTCGATTTCTCGTTCCGTCCACTGCTCGATACGGAAGGGGTGGTCACCGCTGTGGTCTCCGAGGCCGTGGAAACCACCGCGCGCGTGCAGGCTGAGCATGCGCTGCGCCAGTCACAGAAAATCGAGGCGGTCGGCCAGCTCACCGGCGGCATCGCACATGATTTCAACAACATCCTGACGGTCATATCCGGCAACGTCGAGCACGCCATGCTGCTCAGCGAGCGCGCGGGCGAACCCGGAGCGATGGTGAGCCGTGCGCTGGACAATGCACTGAAGGGTGTCGTCCGTGCCGCCAGCCTGACCCAGCGTCTGCTGGCATTTGCCCGCCGCCAGCCGCTGCGCAGCCAGGCCGCCAACCTCAACGAGCGCCTGCTGGACATGCACGACATGCTGCAGCGTGCGCTGGGTGAGCTGGTGCAGTTGGAGATCCGCAGCGCCGAGGACATCTGGTGTGTCGAGATCGACGTCAGCCAGCTGGAGGCCTCCGTACTGAACCTGGCGGTGAATGCCCGCGATGCGATGCCGCACGGCGGCCGGCTGGTGATCGAGGTCGACAACAGCCACCTCGACCACGACTACGCTGCGCTGTTCCCGGATGCGACGCCGGGCGAGTACGTGATGCTGCGGGTGCGTGACAACGGCCACGGCATGGATGCGGCGACGCTTGCCCGGGTCTTCGAACCCTTCTTCACTACCAAGCAGGTTGGCCGTGGCACCGGCCTGGGCCTGTCGATGGTGCACGGGTTCGTCAAGCAGTCAGGCGGCCACGTACTGATCGATTCGGTGGAAGGCGGCGGCACCAGTATCACCATGATGTTCCCGCGCTCACCGCTGGCCCTGCCCTCCGAAGCGCGCACCCCGCAGACCGGCCTGGCGGGCTACTCGCCGCGCGAGGAAACCATCCTGGTGACCGAGGACAACGACGATGTCCGCGCCCACACGGTGGATGCACTGCGGCTGCTGGGCTACCGGGTATTGGAAGCCCACGACGGCCCCTCCGCACTGCGGCTGCTGGAACGCCCTGATACCAAAGTGGACCTGCTGTTCTCTGACGTGGTGATGCCCGGCATGTCGGGCTGGGAGCTGGTGCGTGAAGTCCGTGAACGCTGGCCGGAAGTCGCCGTCCTGTTCACGTCGGGCTATCCGCGCGACCACGACCAGGTGGGCAGCCAGGGACGGGCCGTTGCACTGCTGCCGAAGCCGTTTACCCGCAGTGACCTGGCGACTGCGGTACGCACCGCGCTGGAGACGGTGCCACACTGAGATCAGGACGCCGGATCGCGCGCGCCAGCAGCGATCCGGTTGATGTCCGCGCATTCCACCGTGCCCGGCGGATGCTCCCGCCCGGCCAGTGCGATCATCGCCTGGCCCAGCGCCAGATTGCTGGTCATCAACGACGGCGCAACGGCGCCGGCCAGTTTCATCAAGGGCGCACCGCCCCAGTACAGCGGCTTCAGCAGTGCATGACGGGTGCCGGTACCCGGGACCGGACGAACGCCTCCGGGGCGCAGCATCACCGTGCGCACCGGCAGGGCCTGCAATGCCACTTCGGTCTCGCCCTTGACCCTCAGCGGCATCAATCTGCTCTGTGGATCCGCGCCGGCACCGGATACATACAGGAAACATCCCTCGGGATTCGCAGTTGCCCAGGCGCGGGCCACCGCCAGCGTGATGTCCCGGGTCACGCGTCGATACTCGGCCTCAGCCGTGCCGACCGGTGGCGCACCGGCACAGTAGAAGCATGCGTCGAACCCGGCCAGTTCATCCGAGCGCCCCTGGATATGCAGGAAGTCAGGAACAACCAGCTCCCTACCCGCTCCGCTGAGGCTGCCCGGGCGCCGCACCAGCGCGGCCAGATGGCCGACCTGCGGCGAGCGCTGGCAGGCCAACGCCACGCCCTGCCCGACCAGGCCCGAGGCACCGGTCAACAGAATCCTCAACGCACCTTTCCCGGTCATGGTCGCAGCCACGCTAGAGTTTCACGAAACGCTGGATCTTCCGCGCCAACCAGCCACTGAACACCAACGGCGCGTCCAGCGCTGAAACGCAGATGCAGGGAACACCCGGGGCAGTTACCGGTTGATGCTCCACCTCCTCATCCAGGTCCGCCACGTCGCCCGGCGCGAACAGCCCCAGCGCGTCGTTGTACGAGCCCCGCAGGATCTGGGTCAGTTCGCTGCGGCCATGGCTGTGCATCGGCAGGCACTTGCCCGGGGCAATCTTCAGCATGATCAGCGAGGGCATCTGCTCAGCCCTGATGCAGTGCACGCCGGGCGCCATCCAGCGCCAGCGCAGGGCACTGAGCGAAGCGCCGAAGTAAGGATGCAACGAGGCGGGCAGATGGTCCGGATCGGCCTCGGGCCGCTCCCTCGGCACAGGGCGCCTGGTTCCGGCGATGGCGCTCGGCACTTCCGAGGCCAACTGCATCAGCATGGCCTCGCGCAACTGCTCGCGACGCGCATCGGCTGCGGGCGGTTGGGTCTGCTCCAGCAGCACCGAGCCGATCGCCTCGGCATCGCGCAGGCGCTGGCGGCAGTGGGGGCACTGCTCAAGGTGGGCACCGGCCACGATGCTCAACGGCGCCGGCAGCGCGCCGGCGGCATAGCTCATCAGCGTGGATTCGTGCAGGTGGTGGTGCGGATTCACAGCGCACCTCCCACTTTGGCCTGCAGTTGCAGGAACGCACGTCGCAGGTGTGACTTTACCGTTCCCAGCGGCATGCCCAGCGCCTGGGCAATCTCGCTATGGCTCTTCGCCTCGAAATAGGACATCCGCACCAGCCTCGCCTGCACGGCGGGCAGCTCGTTGATGCGCTGGCGAAGGCGCGCCTGGTCGGCGAACTGCTCGGCGCTGCTGCGCTCGATCATCTCCACGGCCGCGGCGTCTTCCACCGCTGCCTGCACCCGCATCCAGCTGCGCTCGCGACGGATGCGGTCGATATGCAGGTTTCGCGCGATCCGGTACAGCCAGGTACTCAGCGCGCCTTGGGCTGCATCATACTCGGCCGCCCGCAACCACAGGCGCAGCAGGCACTCCTGCGCCATTTCCTCGGCCACGGCGTCGGGTGCCCCCAGGCCACGCAGATACACGCACAGCCGCGGCATGAAGTAGTCATAGATCCGCATGAAACAGTCGCGGTCGCGCAGCCGCGCCACACTGTCCATGTCATCGGCCCAGTTCGTCGGCTCGCTGCTGGGCTGCTGGGAACTGGACACGGTGCGTGCGGTATCGAAGTTGAGGAGGGTGCTGGCAGCGTCAGGGTACATCTGCGTGAGCGGCGGGCAGGTGAAGGTCTGTCCTCTCTACGCGCAGGGGCGGCCATTGGATGCAGCAGGCACTGTGCATCCAAGCAGCCGCGCCCGCCGTATGACCTGAGCCTCCCTACCGGATGAACACCATGCGCACTGCCTGGCTGCTGCTGTGCCTGCCCCATGCCGCGCTGGCGGCGCCCTGGCTGCGCAACGAGGGCGTGGCCACCTCGGCGCAGGGCGATCTGCTCTATCGTGAAGTGCACTGGCGGCGCGGCCCATCGGAGGGTGCCGAGCGCTGGGTGCTCTATCAGTGCCCGGATGGCCGCCCCTTCGCCCGCAAGCATCTGCCGGCCAGCGCCCGCCCGCAGGCCCGGGGTTATTCGCTGCAGGACAGCCGTAGCGGGCAAACCGCTGAAGTCGACGCCAGTGGCGAGTCGGTGTCGATCGCCTGGAAAGAAGATGCCGCCAGCGAGCTGCGTCAGCGTCGGCTTGAGCTGGCACCGGATGCGGTGATCGACACGGGCTTCGACGCCGCGGTGCGCCAGCATTGGCCAGCGCTGCTGCAAGGTGAACGCATCAGCCTGCCCTTCCTGGTGCCGGGGCGGCAGCGCTTCTTCCCGGTGCAGGTGCGGCGTACCGGCCCTGTTCGCTGGCAGGGCATCGACGCCCAGGCCATCGAGGTCAGTCTGGACACCTGGTACGGCGGCATCGCGCCGCGCCTGTCGCTGGTCTATGCCAGCGCCGACCGCCGCCTGCTGGAATTCCGCGGAACCAGCAACCTGCGCGATACCCGCGGCACCTACCCACAGGTCACGGTGCGCTTCAGCTCGCCGGTGGCCGAGCGGTCCGCCAACGAATGGCAACAGGCCTGGACGCAGCCCCTGGTCGGGCGCTGCAGCGTGATGCCCAAGTGAAGCCGAAATTCTCCACAGCCGGCCGCATCCATTGCGCGCACTGCTGCGTAGAGGAAGACACGACACCCGCCGAGATCCGCCATGGCCTCTGTAGCGCCCCTCCCCCGCCGACGCTGGCGCCTGCTGCGCACCCTGAAGCGCTGGGTCGACACCGGCAGCGCTGCGGACCACGCCGCTGGCGAGCCCGGACGCATCGACTGGCTGCGCGCCGTACCGTTCGCGTTGATGCACCTGGCCTGCATCGCGGTGATCTGGGTAGGCATCTCGTGGACGGCAGTGATCGTCGCCACAGCCCTCTACGCAGTGCGCATGTTTGCGATCACCGCCTTTTACCACCGATACTTCTCGCACCGGACGTTCCAGGCATCGCGAACGGTGCAGTTCGTGTTCGCAGTGATCGGCGCGTCCAGCGTGCAACGCGGGCCACTGTGGTGGGCCGCCCACCATCGCCATCACCATCGGCATGCCGACCAGCCACTGGACCCGCACTCGCCTCGCGAAGGCGGCTTCTGGCGCAGCCACATGGGCTGGTTCCTCACCCGCGAGGCATTCGCCACGGATCTATCGCGCGTGCCTGACCTGGCGCGCTTCCCGGAGCTGCGCTGGCTGGACCGCTTCGATACGGCGGTGCCGGTACTGCTGGCTGCTGCGCTGTACGCACTCGGCGCCGGCCTGGAGCGCTGGGCGCCCGGGCTGCACACCTCTGGCCCGCAGTTGCTGGTGTGGGGCTTCTTCATCTCCACCGTGGTGCTGTTCCACGCCACCGTCACCATCAACTCGCTGGCCCATCGTTTTGGCCGGCGGCGCTTCGAGACCCGCGACGACAGCCGCAACAACCTCTGGCTGGCGCTGCTTACCTTCGGCGAGGGCTGGCACAACAACCACCATTTCTTCCCCGGCACCGTCCGCCAGGGGTTTCGCTGGTGGGAGATCGACCTGACCTGGTACGGGCTGCGCGCAATGGCGGCCATGGGCCTGGTGAAGGGGCTCAAGCCCATCCCCGAGTGGGTACTGGCCAAGGCGAGGTACTGACATGCGCATCGCGATCATCGGCTCCGGCATTGCCGGCCTGGCCAGCGCCTGGTGGCTGGACGGCGAACACGAAGTGACGCTGTTCGAGGCCAACGATTACCTGGGCGGGCATACCCACACCCATGACGTGCAGGTGGACGGCACGCGCATGGCGGTGGATACCGGTTTCATCGTCTTCAATCCCCTGCACTACCCGCTGCTGACGGCGCTGTTCGAAGAACTGGGTGTGGCTTCGCAGCCGACCACCATGAGCTTCTCGATGCACAGCGAGCGCAGTGGCGTCGAGTACAACGCCACTTCGCTGGATGGCCTGTTCTGCCAACGTCGCAATCTGGTTTCGCCGCGCTTCTGGGGAATGCTGGCCGACCTGCGCCGGTTCTACCGGGATGCGCCGCTGCTGCTGGCGGAAGACGAAGGCCCGACACTGGGCCAGTACCTGCGCAGCCAGCGCTACGGCACCGCTTTCATCGACGAGCACCTGCTGCCGATGGCTTCGGCACTGTGGTCGTCACCGACCGCCACGGTCATGCAGTTCCCGGCCCGCTACCTGGCCCAGTTCATGGCCAACCACCAGATGCTGCAGATGACCGGGCGCGCACCCTGGCGGGTAGTCAGCGGTGGCTCGGCACGCTATGTCGATGCCCTTCGCGCCCGCTGGCGGGTGCGCGAGCGGCTGGAATGCCCGATTCACTCGGTCGAACGCATGCCGTGGGGCGCGCGCGTGCACAGCGCGGCCGGCGTGGAGGGTTTCGACGAGGTCATCCTGGCGTGCCACAGCGACCAGGCGCTTGCCCTGCTGCATGACGCCGATCAGGTCGAAAGCGAAGTACTCGGCGCCATCCGCTACCAGCCCAACGAAGCAGTACTGCATACCGATGCATCGTTGCTGCCGCGCAACCGCAAAGCATGGGCTGCATGGAATGCACACGTTCCCATGGATCCAGGCGCGCCCTGTACGGTCAGCTATTGCATGAACCTCCTGCAGGGCCTGCCCGGTGACACCCCGCTGGTCGTGACCCTCAACCGCAGCGAGGCGATCGACCCGGCCAAGGTGCTGCGCAGGCTGCACTATGCCCACCCGGTGCACGATCATGCCGCTATCCGTGCCCAGCAGCGCTGGGCAGAACTGCAGGGCCGCCGCCACACCTGGTTCGCGGGCGCATACTGGGGCTGGGGCTTCCACGAAGACGGCATCCGCAGCGCCCGCCGCGTGGTGGACGCGATGCGCGAGTGCACCGCGCACCGTGACAGCGTTGTACCCGGCGAGGTGGCAGCGTGAGTGCCAGCGCACTCTACTTCGGGCAGGTGATGCACCGACGGCATCATCCGCAGCCCCACGCATTCCGCTATCCGATCGCGCAGCTGCTGCTCGATCTGGACGAGCTGGAGACCGTGTTCGCCGGGCGCTGGCTGTGGTCGGTCAATCGCCGCAACCTGGCCGAGTTCCGCCGCAGCGACTACTTCGGCAATCCCGCACAACCCCTGGCCGATGCGGTGCGCGACCGTGCCGCGGCCACCCTGGGCTATCGGCCTACCGGCCCGGTACGCCTGCTCACCCATCTTCGCTTCGCCGGGCACGTATTCAACCCGGTCAGCTTCTACTACTGCTACCAGTCCGATGGCAGCACCCTGGACTGCATCGTCGCCGAGATCACCAATACGCCCTGGAAGGAACGGCACGCCTATGTGCTGCCAGTCGCCACGGCCACCCACGAAGGCGCCTCGCTGCGCTGGCGGTTCGACAAGCGCTTCCATGTCTCACCGTTCATGCCGATGGATTGCCACTACGACTGGCGGTTCAACTGCCCGGAGGATGATCTGCGCGTGCACATGCAGGTCTGGCGCCAAGGCGTTCGCCAGTTTGATGCCACCCAGACCATGCAGCGGCACGCGCTGGATGGCCGCGGGCTGGCCCGGGTCCTGGCCTGCTATCCCTTGATGACCCTGCAGGTGATGGCCGCCATCCACTGGCACGCGCTGCGGCTGTGGCTGAAGCGCAACCCCGTGCATGACCACCCTGCCCTTGCCGAGAAACCACGATGAACTCGATGACTCCCCTGGTCGCCCTGCCGCGTCCCGGCGCCTTGGATGCCTTCCTGCGCCGCCGCCTGCTGGAACAGCTTGCCCCCATGCGCGACGGCCGCCTGTGCGTGCGTGATGCACTCGGCGAAGTCTGGCTGGGCGAAGCTCATGGCGAACTGCAGGTGACCGTCACCATCGATGACCCGGCGTTCTACCGCAAGGTTGCAGCGCAAGGTAGCGTGGGCGCAGGTGAAAGCTACATCCAGGGCGAATGGCACTGCGATGACCTGGTGGCGCTGATCCGGCTGCTGGTGCGCAATCGCGACCTGCTCGACGGCATGGAGCGCGGCCCGGCCCGCGTGGGCGGCTGGCTGCTGCGCGGCTGGAACCGCCTGCGCCGCAACAGCCGTGAAGGCAGCCGCCGCAACATTGCCGCGCACTACGACCTCGGCAACGACTTCTTTGCCCTGTTCCTGTCGCCGGACCTGATGTATTCCTCAGCCCTGTTCGACACAGAAGACGAGTCGCTGGAATCCGCCTCCCGGCGCAAGCTGGACCGCATCTGCCAGCAGCTCCAGCTCAAGCCGGGCGATCGCGTGGTGGAGATCGGCACCGGCTGGGGTGGTTTTGCGCTGCACGCCGCGCAGCACTACGGCTGCCACGTCACCACGACCACCATCTCCGCCGAGCAGCACGCGCTGGCTGCCCAGCGCGTGCAGGCAGCGGGCCAGCAGGACCAGGTCACGCTGCTGATGCAGGACTACCGCGACCTGCAGGGCCAGTTCGACAAGCTGGTGTCGATCGAGATGATCGAAGCCATCGGCGCGGAATACCTGGACACCTACATGGGCACGCTGCAGCGCCTGCTCAAGCCTGATGGCGTTGCCCTGCTGCAGGCCATCACCATCGAGGACCATCGCTACGAGCAGGCCCGGCGCAGCGTCGACTACATCAAGCGCTATGTGTTCCCCGGCAGCTTCATTCCGTCGATCAACGCGATCATGGCCGCCAAAACGCGGTCCAGCGACCTGCAGCTGATCGCCCAGCAGGACTTCGGCCACTCCTACGCGCTGACCCTGCGCGCCTGGCGCCAGCGCTTCCTCGACCGGTTGCCCGACGTGCAGGCGCAAGGCTTCGATACGCGCTTCTGCCGCCTTTGGGAGTTCTACCTGGCCTACTGCGAGGGCGGCTTCCTGGAGCGCTCGATCGGGGTCTCCCATCTGCTGATGGCGCGCCCGGGGCATCGCCCGGGCGCCTCATCGGGCCAAGGCAGCTGAGATGCGCAGATTCTGGCCCAATCTGCTTGGCAACCAGCTGGTCTGGGTGTGCGCCGTGGCCGGCGCCGGGCGCGGCTGGCAGTGGCCGGCGTTGCTGGCAGCCTCTCTCTACATCGGCAGCCAGCTGCTGACGTCGCCGCAACCACGGCTGGATCTTCGGTTGATGGTGTTGGCACTGGCCTGCGCATGGCTGGTCGACGCCAGTGCTGCCGCCAGCGGCACCGTGCGCTACGCCGCCGCCCCGCTGGGCTGGGTGCCGCCTCCCTGGATCATGGCGCTGTGGGCCGCGTTCGCGATGACGCTGACCACCTCGATGCGCTTCCTGCTGCGCCACCCTGCCTTGCCGGCCCTGTTCGGCCTGCTGTTGGCACCGCTGGCCTACCTCTCCGCAGCGCGCGGTTTCGATGCGATCCGCTTCGCCGCACCCACGTGGCAGGGCCTGCTGGTGCTGGGCGCGGGCTGGTGCATCGCGCTTTCGCTGCTGTGCGTCACCGCTCGTCGCGGCTCTCGCACCACCCCGCCCTCCCTGGCTGGAGCATCGCCATGATCAATCTGCTGTGGGTGCTGCTGTACGCCGTGCTGGTGATGAGCTGGGGCTGGGCCTGGCAACGCCGCCACCAGAACATCGGCGTCGTCGACGTGCTCTGGGCCAAGGGCGTGGGTGCCTCGGCCCTGCTGCTGGCGCTGCTCGGCGATGGCGCGCTGTTGCCCCGGATTGCGTTGGGCCTGCTCGGCGGCCTGTGGGGCAGCCGGTTGGCGCTGCACCTGTGGCGCCGGGTCCGTAGCGAACCCGAAGACGGGCGCTACCGCTATCTGCGCGAACACTGGCAGAGCCACCAGGGCAAGATCTTTGGCTTCTTCATGGCGCAGGCGCTGCTGGTCGTGCTGTTCGCCCTGCCCTTCGTTGCGGTGGCAGCCAATCCCCATGCTGGCCTGACACCGTGGACAGTCGCCGCAGCACTGGCCTGGCTGTTGAGCGTCGGCGGCGAGAGCCTGGCCGACCGCCAGCTCGCACGTTTCCGCGCCGACCCGGCGAACAAGGGCCGCACTTGCCGCGAGGGGCTCTGGCGTTATTCACGCCACCCCAACTACTTCTTCGAGTGGCTGCACTGGTTCACCTATGTGCTGCTCGCCGTCGGTTCCCCCCTGTGGTGGCTGGCGTGGGCCGGGCCGCTGCTGATGTATCTGTTCCTGCGCTATCTCAGCGGCATCCCCTTCACCGAGAAGCAGGCGTTGCGCAGCCGAGGCGACGACTACCGTGCCTACCAGCGCAGCACGCCTATGTTCTTTCCCTGGTTCCCCCGTTCTTCCAAGGAGCATTCCGCATGAGCGCGATCCCGTCACTGAATCCGGCCGAAGATGCGGAAACCGGGCTGATCGCCTGGGCCGAACGCGGGCTGGTTCCCGATGCGGCGCTGCGTGCCGGCATCCGGCGCCTGTGCGCGCAACGCCTGCATGAGGAATCGGCGGGAGGTATCGAGGCACAGTCCGCGCGCTTCAGCCGTCGCATCGCAGAACTGACCGACAGTCCGCTCGCATTGCATACCGACGCGGCCAACCGCCAACACTACGAAGTTCCCGCGGCATTCTTCCAGGCCTGCCTGGGCAAGCGGCTGAAGTACAGCAGCTGCTACTACCCCACCGGGCGCGAAACGCTGGACCAGGCCGAGGAGGCGATGCTGGAACTGTATGGCCAGCGTGCCGGACTTGCCGACGGCCAGCAGATTCTCGAACTGGGCTGTGGCTGGGGTTCGCTGACCCTGTGGATGGCCGAACGCTATCGGCAGGCCAACATCACTGCGGTGTCCAACTCGCACAGCCAGCGCCAGCACATCATGGCGCAATGCCAGGCCAGGGGCCTGCACAACGTCGAGGTACTGACCTGCGACGTCAACCAGCTTGAGCTGCCCACGGCACGCTTCGATCGCTGTGTCTCGGTGGAAATGTTCGAACATGTGCGCAATTACCAGCGACTGCTGGCGCACATCGCGCAGTGGCTGAAGCCCGACGGCGCGCTGTTCGTGCACATCTTCGCCCATCGCACGCTGATGTACCCGTTCGAGACCGAGGGCGGCGACAACTGGATGGGCCGTCATTTCTTCACCGGTGGACTGATGCCGGCCGCCGACACGCTGCTGCATTTCCAGCGCGACCTGCGACTCGATCAGCGCTGGCTGCTGGACGGCACCCACTACCAGCGCACCGCCGACCATTGGCTGGCCAACCAGGATGCGGCCCGCGAGGCGGTGATGCCGGTACTGGTCGCAACCTACGGCCAGGCCGCGGCGAAGATCTGGTGGCAGCGCTGGCGCATGTTCTGGATGGCCTGCGCCGAGCTGTTCGGCTACGACGATGGCCAGCAGTGGCTGGTTGCCCACTATCTGTTCCGTCCCCGTTGAGGTGTGACATGCGCATGCGCTCCCTGCTTCCCCTGCTGGCCTTGAGCCTGTTCGGTTCCGGCTGCAGTTCCAGCGATACCCGTCCCCTGCCCCGCCCGCCCTCGGTGGACGTGCCGCGCTTCATGGGCGACTGGTATGTGATCGCCCACATACCCTCATGGCCGGAGCGCGAGGCCTTCGACGCGGTTGAGAGCTATGCACTGCGGCCGGACGGGCGCATCCAGACGACCTTCACCTATCGCAAGGGCAGTTTCGACGCCCCGCAGAAGTCGATGCACCCGGTTGGCCGGGTGGAGAAGAACGGCAATGGCGCGATCTGGGGCATGCAGTTCGTCTGGCCGATCCAGGCTGAGTATGTGATTGCCTGGCTGGACGACGACTATGGCCAGACCATCGTCGCACGCAGCAAGCGCGACTATGTCTGGTACATGGCGCGTACCCCGCAGGTGTCGGACAGCGACTACCAGCACGCCGTGGAGCGCATCGCGGCCATGGGCTACGACACCGGCAGGCTCAGGCGCGTACCTCAGTCGGTGCGATAGATCGCCAACCGCCCACCACTCGGCTCGCGGGTGACCAGGCACTTCGGCGTGACGCGTCACATTAATACCCCCCTCGAAGGGTGCCGGCAGCCCTGCAACCCAGGCCACCTGTACCCAGCGAGAGCGCGCCAGGACACTGCGTCCACACGGCTTTCAACCTGACGATACGTCCAGCCCATGGATCAGCTCTTATCGATGGAGCTCATACATCGATCTTTAGGAATAGTCGTAAAAACGCAACAAATTCGATGTTCGACGCGACAGCGGCGCCAGAATGGCGGCCACGCCCACGGGCGCTGACCACCTCCCGCGCATGAATGGATTTCCTGCACCGCGCCGGCTTCGCCTGGCGCTCCTGGACGACCATGAAGTCGTCCGTCGCGGCACCGCCCTGCACCTGTCAGGCGATCTCCGGTTCGACATCGTCGCCAGCCATGGTTGCAGCGGTGCGCTGATCGACAGCCTGCACCGCTTGCCCGTGGATGTGGCCATCATCGATCTCACGCTCGCCCGTGGCGACCTGGGCGGCATCGAGCTGGTTACGCTGCTCTGTCGCGAATTCCCGCGCACACCAATGCTGGCCTTCGCCACGCTCTCTCCCACCACGAATCTCAACAGCCTGATCGATGCCGGACTCGGTGGGTTCGTCAGCAAGGCCGAACCCCTTGCGGCATTGTCCGACGCCATCGTGCGCGTCTTCCAGGGCCTGATCCGGATTCCGCCGGACGTCAGGCTGGCCGGTGATCGTGGCGAGCTCAGCCGCAACGAGCGGGAGGTACTGGAGCTGCTGCTGGAAGGCCTGACCGTATCGGAGATCGCGCTGCGCCGGCACCGCAGCATCAAGACCGTCAGCACACAGAAGGTCGCGGTGCTGCGCAAGCTGGGATTGCGCAGCGATGTGGAGATCTATGCGCTGCGTGAACGGCTGGAGTCTCCGTGAGGCGCCATGCGCCATTGCGCCCGTGCCTGCTGATCCTCGGGTTGCTGGTGCTGCTTCTCCTTCCCGCTGCGTCGGCGGAAGATATCCGGTCACCACGCTGGCTGCCGGGCAGCAGCGTGCGGGTCTCCACCGCCCCGTCCCTACGCCCCGCGCCCGCGGCGATGGCCGATCCGTCATCACCGCCGACGCTCGCCCATGGCTACGCCAACCTGGTGGCGCGTCACGCCCAACTCAGCTTCCTGGAACAGCCCTACCCGACGACCGCCGCATCAATCCTCGCTGTGTGCCATCACGAGGCCGACCTGGTCATGGTGTTTGGCGGTGCGAGACACCAGAAGCTGCCCTGCCCCGACCTTGCCGCGTCCAGCCGCTTCCGGGGTGGCGCCACTCTGCTGGCAGGGCGCGCCGGCGAATGGCTGCCACGGGAGATACGCGAGCTCGACGGCCGGGTCGTAGCCGTGGTTGAAGGCGGGCCCTACGCCGGCTGGCTGCGCGCGCATCACCCTCAGATCCGGCTGCAGCCCCTGCCTGATCGGTACGCAGCATTGGCGGCAGTGCAATCCGGCGTGGCCGACGTGGCGATTGGCCTGGAATCCACGCTGCGCCCGCTGGTTCGACGCCATTTCAACGGCAGCCTGCGCCTGCAGCCATTCGACAGCGACTTCTCCACCGACCTCTACCTGCTCGTCCGCCAGGAAGACCAGCAGCTGCTTGAACGCATCGGACAGGCATTACGGGAGATCACACTCGAGGAGCATGCGAGCCTGCTCCACCTGTGGGCAGGCCAGACCCTGCCAGCAGCGGCGGGAAACGCACTGGACTGGATGCAGGCCTCGCCCCCGCGCGGCTGGCTGTTGCTGGCCCCTCTGCTGGTCGCCCTGCTGCTGTGGCCCATGACCCGTCACCTGCGGGTACGGGGCGACCGCCGCAGCGCGCAGGCCATCGGGATGATCAGTCACGAGATGCGCAATTCTGCGCAGGCCGTACTGGCCTCGATCGAGCTGCTTGGACAATCGGCACTGCCGAAAGGCGAGCGCGATCTGCTCGCCGCTGCCAGCAGCGCCAGCCAATCCCTGCGCGGCCTGTTGAATCGCGCACTGGATTTTTCGCGTCTCGCCAGCGGCTCTTTCAGGCCGCATGCACAAGCCTGTGATGCGACCCAGCTTTGCCGGCAGGCACTGGAGGCCATTCGGCCACAGGCGCAACGGAAAGGGCTGCAACTGCATCTTGATGCCCCGGCCGAACCTTCGCCGATCATTCTGGTAGACAGTGATGCGCTACGCCAGATTGCCAGCAATCTGCTGGCCAATGCGGTGAAGTTCAGTGATATCGGCGGCATCGAGCTGCGCCTGCAACTGCTTCCAGCAGCGCGGCCGCAGGAGCTGCTGATGGAGGTGATCGACAGCGGGATCGGGATCGCGCCAGCACAGGTAGCCGAACTGTTCCAGCCTTTCCGTCAAGGCAGCGAGGGGCATCAGCGTGGCGGTAGTGGCCTCGGGCTTTCCATTGCACGCGAGCTGGCGCGTGCGATGGGAGGCGATCTGACCGTGCACAGCGTCCTCGGTCGCGGCAGCCGCTTCATCCTGCGCCTGCCGGTGTGCGCAGCTGACTCTGCCGAGAGTGTCCGGGACATGCCCGTGGAGGGCACGCCACTGACCGGGCTGCAACTGCTGCTGGTGGAGGACCACGCACTCAATCGCCACGTCATTGCTGAACAGTTGCGGCGCTGGGGCGCCGAGGTATGTGCCCTGGAAGATGCGGCCAGCGCGCTGGCCGAACAGATACGCCACCCCCGCCCTGCCGCGTTGATCGACATCGGGCTGCGTGGCATCGATGGCTACGCATTGGCACGCGAACTGCGCGCCCGTAACGGGCATCCGCTCCGCCTGATCGCCTTGTCCGCCCGCACCGGGCGAGGTCACCACGCACGTTGCCGTCACTCGAGTTTCGATGCGGTGCTGGCCAAGCCGTTGCGCGCCGCCGAACTGCTCGCTGCGCTGGGCATTCCGGCGCCGGAGAGCGTGGACGCACTTGAGCAGGTGACTGAAATGGACGCGGCCTACAGCGCCGACATCTGCGATGAACTCAGCAGGATCGAGCGGATTGTCGATCGTGCAGACGCATCGGCGCTCGGTCATCACGCGCACCGATTGCAGGGCGCGCTACAGATGCTGGGTCAATGCGAGCACGCCGCCGTCGCGGCCGAGCTGGTCGATCTGGCGCAGGACGCCACGCCGGACTGGACCGACGCACGGCGCCTGCTGGGCGTACTGCAGGCCGGACAGGGCGCCCGCGTCGCGGGAACCCTGCCCACCCCCTTGATCACGCGGCCAGGCGCTCGACCTGGCGACGGGTCAGGTCATTGAAGCGACCCAGCGACATCAGGTGCTGGTGGATCAGTGCCAGCCAGCCACTGCGGTGCCACTCGACCACGGTTGCTTCCGGCAGCGCGACGAACTTCTCGACGTCCACGACCAGGAAGCCGTTGAGGTTGAACTCCCGGCCATCCGGGATACGCACGGTGGCGTTGCGCTCCACCAGCAGGCCGTTGTCGACCAGGGCCTTGGAGAAAGCCTGGGTCTGTTCGTGTTCGCGGGTGTACTGGCCGCAGAATTCCAGGGCCTGCTGCACCATCTCGGTGGCCTTGCCGTCAACGAACAGCGGCTGGCCTTCCTCGCCCCCCTTGACCACGCGCGGGCTCTCTTCGTCGATGCCCAGCAGGAAATCATTCTCCGCACCGGTGTCGATGAAGATGAAGGGGTGGCGGCGCAGGTAGGCGGGAATGTAGGCCTCGTCTTCCCACAGGCCATCCTTGATGAACAGGTTCTGGTCGGACACGCCCACGGCAGCCATCGGAACCGCGCTCGGGCCGGCAAACAGGATCGGGAAGTGGTGCAGGGCCAGCGAGAACTCGCCCAGCACCAGCGGAATGGCATTGTTGCCGGCGGCGAACTCCAGCTTGCCCGGCAGGATGCGCAGATCGGCATGCACATCGGCCTGCAGCGGCACCGGGCGGGTATAGAACAGGGGGGCGCCGCTCGGCGCCGCTTCGGTGGTGGTGTCGCTGGTGGTGGTCATGTTGGGAACCGTTCGATCATGCGCGCCTGCCATCCCGGGCACGCCAGCGGGAACAACCTGAATCCCGCATTATCAACAAGCTCGATGACAACGGCCACCCCACCGGCGAACTATTTCAGCTGCAGGGGGTAGCGCTGCCAGAGTACGTGGACCAGGAAACCGGCCAGCTCGGTGTCGCGGGCACTGACCGCCGCACGGATCTTGTCCAGCAGCACCATGTCGCTGCAGGAACGCACGTCGGCATGATTGGCCTGCCCTGCCCTGCGCGCACGATAGCGCGCCGCCCGCTGCGCATCGCTCATCGCGTACCCGAACTTGGGCGGACGACCGCGCTTGCGCGGCAGGGTCAGCTCCAAGGTTCCGGGGTCTTTGTCATCACGCATGAGAGGGGTGCGGGCGGCGGCGAGCAACGGGGGGTGCGCAATTTATCGTGAGGCATCACTTTAATCCAGCTTTTTCTGCGAATTTGTTGCAGCGCAATGCAAACGTTCGCACACCGATGCGGCCTCATCCACGCATGGTGTGGATACGGAACCCACCGCAATGCAAAGAGGGAGCCCGCGAACGGGCTCCCCTCACCTTGCCTATGCCGCGCGTACTGGCTCATAGCCGTGCAGGTGCGCCTCACTGCTGGCCCGCCCCTGGCTGAGCGAACGCAGCGAGGTGGTGTAACCCACCAGCTGCGCCAGTGGCGCGAAACCACTGACCTCGGCACGACCGTCCTGGTCCTCGATGCGGGCGATGCGGCCATGGCGCCGGTTGAGGTCGCCGACCACATCACCCACCGACGCCGACGGCGAATGCACCGTCACCGCCATCACCGGCTCCAGCAGCTGCGTGCCACCCTCGGCCAGCGCCGCCTTGATCGCCTCGGCGCCTGCGCGATGGAATGCCATCTCCGAAGAGTCCTTGGCATGGGTCTGGCCATCGACAAGACTGACCTCGATGCCGACCACCGGATGTCCCTGCGGACCTTCCGACAGCGCAGCACGCACGCCCTTTTCCACCGCCGCGATGAAGCTGCGCGGCACCACGCCACCGACGATGCGGTCGTTGAACACGACAAGGTCGTCGTCGCGCGGCGTCACATCCAGCACCACGTGCGCGAACTGGCCCTGGCCACCGGTCTGCTTGACCAGCCGCCCGACGACACCGGTCATCGGGCGCATCGGCGTCTCCTGGTAGGCCACGCGTGGCGCACCTACGGCCACGTCGACCTTCCATTCGCTGCGCAGGCGCTCGACCATCACTTCCAAGTGCAGCTCGCCCATGCCCCAGACCAGGGTTTCACCCGTTTCCCGGTCCGTTTCCACACGGAACGAGGGGTCTTCCTGGGCCAGGCTGGCCAGGCCCTGCGCCATCCGGATCAGGTCCGCCGCACGCGCCGGCTCCAACCGCCAGGCCAGCACCGGCGCCTGGGCCTGGATGTTCTCCAGCCGCAGCGGTTGCGCACGGCTGCTCAGCGTCTCGCCACTGACCGCATCCTTCCAGCCCAGTACCGCGACGATGTCACCGGCCACGGCCTGCTCGATGTCATGGGTCTGGTCGGCCTGCACCCGCACCAGGCGACTGACACGCCGCCCTTGCGGATGCTGCGAACTGGCCACCGCGTCGCCCACCTTCAAGGTGCCCGAGTACAGCCGCACGAAGCTCAGCGCGCCGTGCTGCTGGTGGGTGATCTTGAACAGCAGGCCTGCCAGTGGACCGTCCGGATCCGGCGGCAGCATCACCTCGCCCTCATCGCTTTCGGCGCTGACAGCAGGGCGATCCAGCGGCGACGGCAGGTAATCGACCACGGCATCCAGCAGCGTCTCGATGCCCTTGTCCTTGAACGCAGCACCGGCCAGCACAGGCACGCCTGCACCCGCCAGCGTCGCCCGGCGGATTGCCGCGCGCAGCATATCGGCACCAATCACGCGAGCTTCCAGCCAGGCATCGGCCAGTTCTTCGTCATGATCGGCCACGGCTTCGACCAGCGCATCGCGCTGGGCCTGCCATTGGGCGCGCGCCGCTTCGTCCCACGGGGTCACCGTGGTTGCGCCGCCTTCCTGCCACTGCAGCATGCGCTCATCGACCAGATCGACCCAGCCATTGAAGCTGCTTTCGCTGCCCAACGGCACGCCCAGCGCCCACGGCCGCGCGCGCAGCTTGTCCTGCAGCTGCTCCAGCACGCGCTCAAACGAAGCGCCTACGCGGTCCATCTTGTTGACGAAAGCGATCAGCGGCACGCGATGGCGACGCGCCTGGCGCCACACCGTCTCGGACTGCGGCTGCACGCCATCCACGGCCGAGAACACCGCCACGGCGCCGTCGAGTACCCGCAGGGATCGCTCGACTTCGATGGCGAAGTCGATGTGGCCGGGGGTGTCGATCAGGGTCAATCGATGCGCCGGCAGATCACGCGGTGCCCACTGCGCCTGCACGGCGGCCGCGCCAATGGTGATGCCACGTTCGCGCTCGATCGCCGAGAAGTCGGTGGTCGCATTGCCGTCGTGCACTTCGCCGACGCGATGGATCTCGCCGCTTTTCCACAGCAGGCGTTCGGTCAGCGTGGTCTTGCCGGCGTCGATGTGGGCAATGATGCCAAGGTTGCGACGGCGGGAAAGGACTTGGGTGTTCATGAGATAGGTTCCTGCAAAGCCAACGATGGGGGCCGCGCACCCCGGTTGGCGACAGGGTGCGCGGCTAGCGTTCGGTCTCGGCGATCTGGTGCATGGCACGTTCTCCTTGCGGTACGTCGGGTTAGGGAAATGAAACTGCAGAAACGAAAAGAGCGCCCCGAAGGGCGCTCTGTGGATGATCCAGCGATAGCCGCTTCAGCGGCCCTGTGGAGCTCCAGGCAGACACGCCCATTCCGCGCTTGCGCGGGTCAGGGTGAAAAACTTCAGGAGCGGCATCCGGTTCATGGGGCGCATTCTAGACCTGCCAATCTGGCGCGCAAGTGAATATTGCGCACATAAATGGAACGATGAGGCCGACAACGATAGGGGTCAGATCCCTTTGCCCCTGGCAAAGGGATCTGACCCCTGGCAGCCCTCACTTGCAGCCGTGCAGCTTGCGCGCCTCGGCCACTGTTGCAGGCTGGTCATCTCCCATCGACATCCAGCCCTTCAACGAAATCGCCGGGTCCACGTGCGGCAGCCGTGGGCCACCATGAATCACGACCTCGATCCAGCTCCCCACCGGCGCCAGCTCGGACAGGCGTGCCGCCTGATCATCTTCGGTGCTGAATGTGTCGTCCGGGCCCGCCGGCGGCGTGGTATTCACGGTTTCCGTCTTACGGGTCCGGACCCGAAGAGCACCATCCGGCAGCCGCTGACTGATCACGTCGTAGCGCTCGATACCGTATGCCCAGCTGTTCTCGCCAACACTGCGGGTCTCGCTACCGTCATCCGCCACGGTTACCACCTCGCCGGCCGGCCCGACAACGCCCGCGACAGCCCCCAAGCCGGACATCAGTGCCTGATAGACGATCATCTGCCGCTGCTCGGTAGTCAGCGCCCCGGCCTTGAGCTTGGCGGCAGGAATCTGCAGGTACGCCGCTTCACTGCAAAGCACAAGTACCTGCTGGTCGTCCCAGCTCACCGACATTTCCTCGTTGGCAAAGTACTGCGTCTTCATCGACGTCACTGCGGCACCGTCGCCACTGGAATGCCGGGTTTCGATCAGCGAGGCATTCTCGGCCGCGTTGGCCAGCGAAACCTGGGAGGTCGACGCTGCATGGGCTGCGCAAACGGAAGCAATCATCGCGGCAAGCAGCACGCTGCGGGTAACGGTGCGGAACATGGCGTCAGTCCATTGAAGAAAGCGAAGCCTCCATGATACCCGGAGCAACCTGGCGGACGTTCGCTCAGGTCACCACCACCAGCGGCACCCCACGACGCGGATGCTCCAGCACCACTACATCCTGCTGGTACACGCGCTGCAGGTTGTCCTCGGTCAACACCTGCAATGGCGTTCCGTCGGCCGCCACGCCACCCTGCTCCAGCAGCACGATACGGTCGGCATAGCCGGCCGCCAGATTGAGGTCGTGCAGGACCACGATCACGCACGCACCGGCTTGTGCACAGGCACGCACACTGCGCAGCGTGCGCTCCTGATGGCGCAGATCCAGCGCAGCAGTAGGCTCATCCAGCAGCAGCAATGGCGTGTCCTGTGCCAGCACGCGCGCGAACGTGGTCCGGGCGGACTCACCGCCGGACAGCTGCTGCACCTCGCGCAGGCGCAGGGCCTGCAGTTCGGCGGCATCGATGGCAGCTTCCACCTGCGCGTCGTCCACACGCGGATCCGGCGGATGCGGCAACCGTCCCATCGCCACCACTTCTTCCACGCTGAAGGCAAAGCGCACGCCGTGCTCCTGCGGCATTACCGCGCGCTCGCGCGCCAGCGGCCCTGCCTTGTAGCTGGCCAGCGGCCTGCCCAACAGGCTCACCTCGCCCGCATCGGCGCGCAGGTCGCCGGCCGCGACCGCCAACAGCGTGGACTTGCCCGCACCGTTCGGGCCCACCAGCGCGGTCACCGTACCCGGTTCGAACGCCAAGGAAATGCCGTGCAGGATCTCGCGTTGCTGGCGGCGCACCACCACCTCGTGCAGCTTCAACAGCACACTCATGGCACCGCCTTGCGGCGCTGCTGCAGCACCAGCCAGAGGAAGAACGGCGCACCCAGCGCCGCCGAGAACAGGCCCAGCGGAATCTCAGCGGGTGGATCCAGCGTGCGCGCCGCGGTATCCGCCACTACGATCAGCACTGCACCCAGCAGGCCGGACAACGGCAGCAACCAGCGATGGCCGGGACCCACCAGCAGGCGCGCCACGTGCGGCACCACCAGGCCGACGAAGCTGATCGAGCCCGCAAACGCCACCGCCGCCCCCACCAGCAGCGCGCTGAACGCCACCAGTCGGCGCCGCGTGCGGGTCACATCCAGCCCCAGATGCTGGGCCTGGCGCTCGCCCAGCGCCAGCATGTCCAGCGGCGTTGCCAATCGTTGCAATGCGAACACGCCAATCGCAAACAGCGGCACCACCGCCACCACATCGGCCCAGTTGGCACGTGCCAGCGAGCCCATCTGCCAGAACACCAGCGACTGCAGTTCGCTTTCGCTTGCGATATAGGTGAGAAAACCGATCAGCGCCGAACAGAACGCCGCCATCGCGATACCGACCAGCAGCAGCGTCGCATTGCCACTGCCCTTGCCCGGCCGCGCCAGCGCATAGGTCAGGCCGATGGCCAGGGCGCCACCGACGAAGGCGGCAACCGGCACCAGCCAACCGGCGGCACCGGCAGCGCCGAGAACAATGGCAGCCACTGCACCCAGCGCAGCACCCTGGCTGACACCGACGATGCCGGGGTCGGCCAACGGATTGCCGAACAGGCCCTGCAGGCTGGCACCGGCCATCGCCAACGACGCACCGACCATCGCGCCCAACAGGGCACGCGGAATACGCAGCTGCCAGACCACCGCCAGATCGCGGCTGCTGACCGCCTGCGGATCAAGCAGGCCCAGCTTCACCGCCAGCGCCTGCATCACCTCCAGCGGTGGCAACCGCAGCGGGCCCACGGCGAACGACGCCAGCACCGCCCCCAGCAGGGCCAGCAAGGCCATCATCAACATCGCCCGCCCGCGACGGCGGCGCCGATCCGCCGGACTCATGCCTTCGGCAACGCTGCCAGGGCCTTGGCCAGCGCCAGCGCGCCCGCACCAGAACCCACGCTGGTGTACTTCAGCTGCACATCCGGCATCACCCAGACCCGGTTGGCCTGCCCGGCCGGGGTCTGCTTCAGCGTCGGGTACGCCTTCCACAGGCCATCGGCACCGCCGAACAGCTGCAGGTCGTGCTCGGTCACCAGGATCACTTCCGGTGCCGCCGCGACCACGCCCTCGTTGCTCAGCTGCGAGTAGTTCTTCACCCCGGCCTCGGTGCCGATGTTGATGCCGCCGGCCAGGGCGATCAGCTGCGCCGAGGCGCTGTCGGCACCCGCAACGGTGGGCGAGCCGCCAGCGCCGGTCGCCGATACGTGGATCAGTCGTGGCGCATGGCCCAGGCCCTTGCCAATCGCTGCAGCCTCGTCGAGCTGGCGCTGCACCTGCGTGGCCAGTGTTTGCCCCGCTTCGGCCAGCCCTAGTGCCGCAGCGACCTTGCGCACCTTGTCTGGCGCCGGCTGCAGGTCATCGATGACCACCGCCGGCTCGCCCACCTCGCGCAGCTTTTTCGCCAGCTCGGTGTGGCGGCGCAGGCTGTTGCCGAGGAACAGCGAGCCCTGCAGGCTCAGCACGCCTTCCACGCCCGTGGTGCGGTTGAACAGGAACTGGTGCGGGGCAGCCAGGCCGGCCTGGGTGGTGGTGTTGGTTGGCGCAGCGAATACCTGCTTGCCCAGTCCCAGCGCCTCGATCACCGCGATGACGTCGTCACCACCGGCAATGATCCGGCTGGTGTCGGACACTTCAATGTCAGCACCGTCATCGGAATGCACTTTGGCCGGCAGCACGGCCCTCTGTTCATGCACCGCTGGCATCTCGGCACCGGCCACGCGCTGCCAGCCTGCCGGCAACGCGGTTTCGGCAGCAGCTGTTGCGGCAGGCGGCTCGGCAGTCTTGTGGCCATCAGACGGCGTTGACGAGCCACTGCAGGCGGCCAGCGCCAGCGAAACAGCCAACGGAAGCGCACACGGGCGCAGACGGGACGCGATGTTCATGGACGTTCTCCTTGCTGGCAGGGCGACGCGCACGCCGCCCTGCCCTGTGACTTACTGCTTCGGGGTGATGCGGGTGATGCGATCACCCTTCGGATCTTCGGCGCCACGTGACTTGTTCACCGCGAACACGTTGCCCTTGCCGTCGGCACGCACATGGTTCGGAAGGGTGCCGCCATCGAGGTTGGCCACCACCTTGCCGTCGCCGTTCACCACAGTGATCGTACCGGCGCCACGGTTGCTGACATAGGCCAGGCCGGAGGCATCATCGAAGGCGACGTTCAGCGCGCCGGCGCCGACCGGCACGTCATGCAGCACCTTGCCGGAAGCCACATCGACGATCAGCAGGTTGTCGGTGCCCTGCGAGGCCACGTACAGGCGGTTGCGTGCTGCGTCGAAGGCCACGCCAGAGGCGCTGATCGAATTGCCCAGGTCGATGACCTTGTCGACCTTGCCGCTGGCCACATCGATCACCGCCGCTTCCGGCGTGCCGATGCTGACGGTGAACAGCTTGCCGCCCTTCTCGTCCAGCACCAGGCTCATCGGGGTGAACTTGCCGTCATCCACGCTGGATTCCAGCGTCACCTGCGGCAGTTCCTTGAACGTCTTCGCATCGAACACCGACAGGTGGTCCTCACCCGTGGCCGAAGCGAACACCTTGCCGTGGGTGCCGTCGACCACCACGTCGCGCGCATGCGGCACGGTGTCGACAGGGAACTGGTGGACCAGCGAGAGGTTCTTCTGGCGATAGACCGCAATCGAATTCTGGCGGGTATTGGTCACCCAGACATTGCCATTGGCGTCATCCACGCCCACACCGTAGACCGCATAGACCGCGCCGTTGGTGCTGCCCGGCACCTGCGCCGGGGTGATCGCCCTGGTTACCTTCAGGGTCTTCGGGTCCAGCTTCAGCAGCTGCGACTGGGTCACCGGCGGGCGGCCCACGGCCGAGGTGACGAACACCGCGTTGCTGGCGGCGCTGTAGGCGGACTGGTACAGACCGGGCACCAGCTTGTTGGACTGGGTGGCGAACTGCGCCTGGCCGGACAGCGGCAGTTGCGGCGACACGCGCAGCTTCAGCACGGTGGCTGCAGCCGGCTGGCTGGCGCGCACCACCACCGGGTGGGTGCCCGGCACCGCGTCGGTCGGAATGCTCAGCTGGGTCTTGAAGTTGCCATCGGCATCGACCACCACCGGCTGTGCGTTGAGCACGCTGTCGCCACGCAGCAGGCTGACCTTCTGGCCCGGCACGAAGCCACGGCCGACCACGTCGGCGGTGCTGCCGGGAATCACGTTCTCACCGCGCGAGACGACCTCACCCTTGAAGGTGGCGTTGGCCGGCTGATCGAACACCGGCTGCGCGGTGGCGGTCACCACCAGCAGCAGGCCGGCGGCGAGAGAGGTAAGGCGGAAAGACGGATGGAACGACATGGCAGGCTCCTTGCACACGTAGGCCGCGCCACGTGGCGCGGGATTCATCGGTTGCCTGGGCCGCTGCACGCCGGCAGCCTCGCCTGGGTAGTGGGGTCGCACGGCAGCGCGTGCGAAGGGATTCACTCGGCGGCGCTGTCACCGCCATTGGGCACGCCATCGCCGGCGCTGCGGTCGGTCACGCCGTACAACTCATGCAGCGCGGCATGGAACGACGCGGGCAGCATCGGGCCATGGCCGAGGCCGTCGAACTCGCGGTACTGCACGCTCAGGCCCGGCACCTTGCCCAGCCGCTCGGACAACTGCATCGCCGCATCCGGGGTGGCGCCACTGATCCGGCGCAGGTGCGCAACCACGCGCGGGTTGCTCATATCGCGCTTGCCGCGATCACCGACGCGCTCGGCGCCGCCCAGCATCAGCCAGAGCTTGGCCGGCTGGCCGTGCACGTTCTGCACGAACTGCTGCTCTGGATCACCCAGCGCCGCGCCCTGGCTCCACCACAGCGACGGACTGGCTGCCAGATAGGACTGGAACGCGGCAGGTCGCGTGTACAGCGCATTGAGCACGAATAGCCCGCCCAGCGAATGGCCCCACAGCGCCTGCTGCTGCGTATCGATGCGTGCGCGACGCTCGACTTCCGGCTTGATGCGGCGCTCGATCACATCCAGGAAAGCCGCAGCGCCGCCGCCGACGGCCTGGGTCGTGCCGCTCTCGTCGTCGGCACGGTCGATCCACGCGGTGTAGTCGCGGGTACGCGCCCTGGAATCGATGCGCAGGTCGTTGTCGTAGCCGATCAGCACCAGTACCGGCGGTGCCTTGCGCGCAGCCAGCTCGGCCAGCAGCCGCTGGTCCAGCACCATGGCCACGGCATTGCCATCCAGCGCGTACAGCACCGGGGATGGGGTCTTGCCGGCCTTGGCCGGGATCGCCAGGTTCACCCGCCAACGGCGCTGCTGGTCCGGGCTGTCCACCACGAAACGCTCGAAGCGATAGCTGGCCGCCGGCTCGTCGAGCACGGTGTGGCCGATCTTCTGCAGCGGATTACGCTGCTGCGCATGGGCGTAAGGAGTGGCCAGGAGCAGACCCATCATCATGGCAGCCAGGCCACGGGCCAATGGGCCACGGCGCGAAGGCAGGACGAAAAGCTTCATCAGTGGCGGCAGGAGCGGCCAAGGCCGCCGGTTCTCAGAGGACCGCAGTCTACCTTAAACGCGAATGATTATCACATCGATCAAATGTCACGCTGTGTATCACGCGCGCGATGCATTCATTTTCCCGGTTGCGCCGGAAACACCGGATCCACTATTTTGCCGGGCAGCGGGGCGCAGGAGCGCCCTTCCCTCGCAGGGCTGCGGATGGATGGGCAATCGAGTCGCCGGCCGCGCCCTGTCCTTTGCCAAACCCATCCACGCATGGCGTGGATCTACTGACCACCATCCACGGGAATGAATCCCGTGACTGCGAGAACACCTTGAAGCGCACCGCCTTGATCGCCCTTTCCCTCGGCCTGCTTGCACCGCTGGCCGCCCATGCCGCACAGGATCTGCCAACGCTCTACCAGGCCTTTGAAGAGGCCGGCAATTCGTCACTGGGCATGGAAGAACTCAACCAGACGGTGACATTCACTGCCGTCGCCCTGGGCGTCTCCAGCAACCTGGCGGGCGAGCCGCTGATCGAGGCCGGCGACGACCAGGGCAATGTCCTGGCCCGGCTGACCAGCGACGACGAGCACCAGGCGGCCAAGCTGGGCGCGCTGGAAGAAGGCGCGACTTTCACCGCAAGCTGCACGCTGCAGTTCAGCTCGGGAACGGACTACCTTTCCTTCGGCGACTGCAGCATCAAGTAAGAAAGAAGCCGGCGAAACGCCGGCTTCGTTTTCCCGCCCTGTAGAAGTCGAGCCATGCTCGACTCACGCAGTCTCACGGCCCCGCAGGCACCGGGCCGTAGACGTTCTCCTGCGGTGTACCTGGCAGCAGCGCGAACACGAAGATCACCAGGCCACCGAACGGAACGAAGGCCAGCAGGTACATCCAGCCCGACTGGTTGCAGTCGTGCAGTCGGCGCACGGTGACGGCGATGACCGGCACGAACGTGGCCAGCCAGAACACGACGAACAGGATGATCGACGCGATGCCCAGCACGTCGGACTGCATCACCAGCCCGGCGATGAGCGGCACCATCAGCACGGCGGAGACGATCAACAGGAACAGCTGGAACATCCAGTACTCGCGACGGTTGGCACGACCCTCGAACTGGGCATAACGCTTCAACGGCAGAATCATTTCCTGCACGGCATCAATCCTTGAAAAAGCAGCCGCGCAGTGTGCCAAAGGAGCGCCCGCAGGACAATGTGGTGACGAACCACACTCGACTGCCATTACCCCTGTAGCGCCGAGCCATGCCCGGCTGCTGCTTCCGCAGGTGCTGCTGGGTCGGTCCAGAGCGGAGTCGAGCATCGCTCGATGCTACATAAGCCAGCTCAACGGCCGTTCGCGGCCCTCGCCGCCTCACGTTCGGCGCGCAGCCGATCAAGCTTTTCCTTCAGCTTGATTTCCAGGCCACGCGGCACCGGGTTGTAGTACACGCGCTCGCCCATCGCATCCGGGAAACCGGTCTGGTCCAGCGCGATGCCGCCTTCGGCGTCGTGGTCGTACTGGTACTCGGCGCCGTAGCCGAGCTCCTTCATCAGCTTGGTCGGCGCATTGCGCAGGTGCAGCGGCACCTCTTCGGTACCGCTCTGGCGCACGTCGGCCTTGGCCTGGTTGAACGCGGCATAGCCCGCGTTCGACTTGGCGGTGCTGGCCAGGTACAGCACCAGCTGGGCGAACGCGAGCTCGCCTTCCGGGCTGCCGAGCCGCTCGTAGATGTCCCAGGCTTCCAGCGCCATGCTCTGCGCGCGCGGATCGGCCAGGCCGATGTCCTCGATCGCCATGCGGGTCAGTCGACGTGCCAGGTAGGATGGATCGCAACCGCCATCGAGCATGCGGGTCAGCCAGTACAGCGCGGCATCCGGATTGGAACTGCGTACCGACTTGTGCAGCGCTGAGATCTGGTCGTAGAACTGCTCGCCGCCCTTGTCGAAGCGGCGGGTACGATCGGCCAGCACCTGGGTCAGGGTCTGCGGGGTGATGCGACCCCCTTCCCCACCCGCCAGTTCGGCGGCGATTTCAAGAAGGGTCAGTGCGCGGCGCACGTCACCATCAGCGGCAGTGGCGATTTCCAGCAGCAGCTCGGGCGCAACCTCGATACCCTCCTCGCCCAGGCCGCGTTCGCGGTCGCCCAGCGCGCGTTCCAGCGCTTCGACGATATCGGTTGGCGATACCGCTTCCAGCACGTGCACGCGGCAACGCGACAGCAGCGCCGAATTCAGCTCGAACGATGGATTCTCGGTGGTGGCACCGACGAACAGGATCGTGCCGCGCTCGATGTGCGGCAGGAAGGCATCCTGCTGCGCCTTGTTGAAGCGATGCACCTCGTCCACGAACAGCACGGTGCGCCGGCCCTCGGCGAACCGTTGCGCAGCCTCGGCCAGCACCTGGCGCACCTCCGGCAAGCCGGACAGCACCGCGGAGATGGCACGGAACTCGGCATCGGAGTACTCGGCCAGCAGCAGTGACAGCGTGGTCTTGCCGCAGCCCGGCGGCCCCCACAGGATCATCGAATGCACGCGCCCGGATTCGACGGCGCGACGCAGCGCACTGTCCGGCGCCAGCAGGCGCTTCTGCCCGACCATTTCGTCAAGGGTGCGCGGGCGCATGCGCTCGGCCAGCGGGCGCAGATGTTCCCGATCAACGCTCAGCAGATCGGGGCCGGGGAAGGAAGTTGAACGATGTCTTGCCACCCGCACATTGTACCGCGACAAGGTGACGACGATTCCGGTAGTGCCGGCCGCTGGCCGGCAACCCCAGAATCTGTCGGAAATGAGCCGTAGCTGCGCAAGCACCTCGTCGATAAGTCACTGATTCAACAGGAATCCATACTGGGCAGTTCCGCCTACTGTTTCCAGCGACTGAAAATTCGAGAGACCCAGCCATCCAGGACCCAAGCGTGCGCGATCCCGAATCCAATCTCCTTGAGTTCATTGCTGGCTGCGCTGTCGACGAGGACATCTACTATCTGGCTGCCGCCCTTGGCCCCGGGCATGACTACTACGACCCGGATCCCGGCCCACCCACCCGCATGTTCGTCTTTGGCCGCACCCCCAAAGAGGAGTGGTTCTACCATGACCTGCAGGACTTCCAGGTCATGTCCACAGAGCTTGTCCCAGAGGAAGAAGGCGGTCGCCCCCGTCGTGTGCTTGCGCTGGATTTCTATGGGCAGCTGGAAGATTACTCCCGTGCTGGGGCCACGATCGAGTACGTCTCGGCTGAAGGCGCCGACTTCCCCGGAGGTCTTACCCGTTTGCGACTGCTGGGCGACGCCCTTTTCTGCGCGGGCACAAGAGGACAGATCCATCATCGGGGCGACGGCGGATGGCGGCAGCTTCCAACCCAATTCGCGACTGCCTTCTGCGAGGAGGACGAAGACGAGTCGGATCTGGACGACTTCGACAGTTGGCTCGAAGATGTCGGCCACCTGCTCGAACTGGGCGATGCTCCCGCACTTCCTCGAGATCCGATGGAACGCGACGCAGAGCTTCGCCGGAGATTCGCCGATTGGCGCGCCCACATGATCCATGTCCGGGAGGATGAGCGATTCAACCAGCTACTCGCTGAGTTCCGCGTGGGCAGCGTGAACGACCTCTGCGGAACGGGCTTTGCTGACCTCTACGCAATCGGCTCCCAAGGCCTGATTGCGCACTGGGATGGCTCGAGCTGGACCGTGCCCGAGCAAGTCACTACTGCGGAGCTGTTTCATGCCTGCAGGACCGACGAGGGCCGCCTCGTCTTTGTAGGCATGGACGGCACCATCGTTACGGGCGACATCTCCACTGGATTCGAGTGCTTGCACCACGACGTCAGCGAAGGCATCAACTTCAACTCTGCGTGCCAGTACAAGCAACAGGTTTACATCGGCTCGGAGAATGGCGGCCTCTACGTCTACAGTCTAGAAACCGGCGCAGTTGAACCGTTGCTGGAAGGCATCCCCGAAGAACTGAGAGATGCAACGATTATTGATATCAGTTCCGTCGGTAGCGTGCTCTGGGTGCTGACGCCCTGGGACCTGATTCGATTTGACGGCACCGCGTGGCAGGTGATCGTTCATCCAGACAACGGATGAGCCAGCCGGAAGCATGTCGACCAAGGGTGACACCCACCAAGGCGGTGCCGGTTGGTACCCACCAGAGCAGGCAGCGCCAGGCTATGCCCGTTGAATCAGGTCGCACGGGTGGTAGTGCCGGCCGCTGGCCGGCAGATCAAAATTGCGTCAACCAAGGTTGACACCCACCAAGGCGGTGCCGGTTGACACCCACCGGAGCAGGTGGCGCCGGGTCATGCCCGGCATCCTCGGTCAATTACCGATGACGTCCGTGCCCTTCGGCGGGGTGAAGCTGAAGGTGCCGGCAGCAAAGCCTGGATTGCGCTTCCAGCCACTGAAGCTGATCACGGTGCGCTGTCCGACCGCGTCGGTGATCTCCATCTTGGCCAGGCCCTGGGCATTGAAGCCCAGCGCGGCGTACTGGAAGCTGGCTTCGGTCTCGCGCTTCGGCGACAGCGACAGCCACTGCAGGCCATCACGCTGCGCAGCCTCTTCACTGACGTCGTACTGCTGTTCCAGCAGCGCCGGGTTGATCAGCGCGGTCAGCGGGCTGTTCTGCTCTTCCTTGCCCTGCTCGCGCACGGTGGCCTGCTCCAGGTCCGGCTCGTACATCCAGACTTTTTTACCGTCGGCCACGATCAGCTGTTCGTGCGGGCGCACGTATTCCCAGCGGAACAGGCGCGGCGCCGACAGGGCCACGCGGCCACTGGTCGATTCCTTCACCTTGCCGCGGCTGTCGAACACCTGCTGGCTGAACTGGCCATCCAGGCCCTTCAGGCCACTGGTGAAAGTCTTCAGGTCATCGCGGGCACCGGCCCAGGCACTGCCGGCAGCGGCACAGGCGACGGCCAGGGTAGTCGTGGCAAGGAAACGGCGGAAGCGGAAGTTCATGCGGAAATCCTGTGGGCGCGGGCGCCAGGAAAGGTGGTTGCCAGTGTGCCCGGGGGAAGATGAATGGGCGATCAGGGCGACATTATGCCGCCCTGAACGTCCATCGGCGATTCAGCCGCCAGATGCCGGCAGCTTGCCGTACAGCACCTGGCCGCGGAAGCCGCGACGCACTTCGCGGTACAGCGCGCGGAACGCCGGATAGTCCTGCGACTGGCACAGCGCCTCGGGGCCACGCACCGCGTTCTGCTGCAAGCGGTGGTGCACGATCACCTCCTGGCCCTCGCGGCTCCAGTCCACCCGGTATTCGCCAGCGGCATTGGTAAAGCGCTGGCTGGCCGGAATGGCGATGATCGGCGCATTGGCCGGGAACTGCAGGCGATAGGTTTCCTCGCGCAGGCTGGCATTGCAGTAGAACGGCGTCTCGTTGGCCGGCGCCGAGGCGGTGGCGTACAAGCCACGCACCGACTCGCCACCCGGCGGGTCCGGCACGGCCATGCCGCCGGCCACGCTGAAGTCGGCGTAGTCCTCGGCCTGGAAGGCCATGCGGTAGCCGAACGGCCGGGTCAGGTCGACCGGTACGCCCTGGATCTGCAGCTGCCCTCGCCCATCGAAACCTGAGGCGGCCATGATCTGCTCCTCAGCGCGCGCACGGTTCTGCGCGTTGAGCTGTGAGAACTGCGCGCGCATGCCGATCTCGGCGTTCTCGCCCAGCTTCGGAATCGTTTCGCCGCGCAGGTTGCCGTTGGCATCAAACGTAAAACGCACTTCCATCGACGTCGCATTGCGCTCCGGCGTATTGGCCGGGGTACGCGCCAGCGTAGCGTCCCGGGTACGCATCACCGGCGCACCCAGGTCACCTTCCGGCAGCTGCCCGAAGCGTGCCCACGCGGTGGTCGAATCCAGGTAAAGATCAAACTCGGGGATATAGGTGATGGCGTGGTTGAAGCGGCCCAGCACCGGAATCTTCGGCAGCGTCGGGCCGCCCCCCGCACCGATCAGCACCGGCGAGCTGGCGATACCCTTGGCCGCCAGCAGCGCCTCGAGGATCGTCACGTGGTCCTTGCAGTCACCATAGTGATTGTCGAGGATGCTCTGCGCGCTGTTCGGCTCCAGGCCGCCGTTGCCCAGGTACACCGCCACATAGCGGATGTTCTGCGCGACCCAGCGATACAGCGCATCAGCCTGTTCGCGGCGGTCGCTGATGCCGGCGGTGATCTCATCAGCGAGCGCCTGCAGCGCCGGGGTCACCTGGGCCGCCGGGCCCGCCTTGAGCTGGTAGGCGCGCCCCATCTGCGACCAGTCACGATACGTGCTGGCCATGATGTTCGGGCCGAACTCCCAGCCCGCCGCCGACCAGTTCTGCGCCGGCATCGCCTCGCGGCGCTGGTAGCGCCAGCGCCATTGCGCCTGGCCATTCTTCACTGTCGGCCGGTCACTGCCCTGCACGCCGCGGCTGTCGACGAACATCGGCAGGTTGGCCGGCGCACTCAGGGTGACCTCGGCGTCCTCGTACTCGGTGAAGACGTTGAAGGTCTCCCACAGGCCGAAATAGCCCGGGAAGTACGGCGTAGCCTGGGTGCGACGCACCTGGTAGTACAGGCGCGTGCCCGGGGCCAGGTTCGGGAACACGATCACCCGCACCTTGCGGTCGGCATACATCGCCGCCGAGGCGCTGGAGTAGCTTTCCTGGGTGTAGATGCGGTCGGCCGGCACGTCGCGGCGCTGGCCGTCGGCGGTGATGGTGTAGGCGCCAAGCACCTCCAGCGTTTCCATCTTCTCGCTGTAGCTCAGCCGCACCTGGCTGAACTGCTCGACCGAGGCCTTGGTCTTGAGCAGGACTTCGTAGGTTTCGGTCTGCACATTGCCCGCATCGGGCCGCACCTGGTAGTCGGCGCGGTAACGGACAATGCTGAAATTATTGCTGGCTTCGGTATCGCCGCTGGTGGAAGGCGGCGCCGTGGCGGGCGCGGAGGTGGCGGTTTCTGCCAGTGCCGGGCCGGCAGCCATCAGGGCAGCCAGCGCCAGCGCCAGCGCGCTTGGTACGGGGTGAAGCATGCGTCGGTTCCTTGGACGTCGTGGGGGATACGTCGGGTCTTACTTCGGCGGCGGCGGTGCCAGCACCGTGCGGTCGCCGTTGTGCTCGGGCGGGCTGACCACGCCGGCCGCTTCCATGGCCTCGATCAGTCGCGCTGCACGGTTGTAGCCGATCTTCAGCCGGCGCTGCACGCCGGAAATCGAGGCACGGCGGGTCTCGGTGACCACCCGCAGCGCTTCGTCATACAGCGGGTCGGACTCGTCGCCGGCCGCACTGGTCTCGGGCAGGCCAGTGGCGCCGACGACCACGCCGTCGCCCATCGTCTGCACTTCGTCCAGCACGCCGTCGACATAGTCGGCCGGGCCCATCGCCTTGAGGTGCTCGACCACGCGATGTACTTCGTCGTCGGACACGAACGCACCATGCACGCGCTCGGGCAGCGCAGTACCCGGCGGCAGGTACAGCATGTCGCCGTGGCCCAGCAGGGTCTCCGCGCCAGACTGGTCGAGAATGGTGCGCGAGTCGATCTTGGAGCTGACCTGGAAGGCGATGCGGGTCGGGATGTTGGCCTTGATCAGGCCGGTGATCACATCCACCGACGGGCGCTGCGTGGCCAGGATCAGGTGGATGCCAGCCGCACGCGCCTTCTGTGCCAGGCGCGCGATCAGCTCTTCCACCTTCTTGCCGACGATCATCATCATGTCGGCGAATTCGTCGATGAAGATGACGACGAACGGCAGCGTTTCCAGCGGACGCGGCGCCTCGCCCAGCTCCGGGTTCGGCTTGAACAGCGGATCCATCAGCGGCTGGCCGGCGTCCTGGGCTTCCTTCACCTTCTTGTTGAAGCCAGCCAGGTTGCGCACACCCACCGCGCTCATCAGCTTGTAGCGGCGCTCCATCTCGGCCACGCACCAGCGCAGGCCGTTGGCGGCCTCCTTCATGTCGGTAACCACCGGCGCCAGCAGGTGCGGAATGCCTTGGTAGACGCTCAGCTCGAGCATCTTCGGGTCGATCATCAGCATCCGCAGGTCTTTCGGCGACGCCTTGAACAGCAGGCTCAACACCATCGCGTTGACCGCCACCGACTTGCCCGAACCGGTCGTACCGGCCACCAGCAGGTGCGGCATGCGCGCCAGGTCGGCCACGGTCGGGCGGCCGGCGATGTCCTTGCCCAGCGCCAGGGTCAGCACGCTGGCCGATTTGTCATATTCCTTCGAGCGCAGCAGCTCGGACAGGAAGATCATCTCGCGGGTGACGTTGGGAATTTCCAGGCCGATCACCGACTTGCCCGGAATGACGTCGACCACGCGCACCGACTTCACCGACAGGCCACGCGCGATGTCCTTGTCCAGCGAACTGATCTGGCTGACCTTGATGCCCGGTGCCGGCTCGATCTCGAAGCGGGTGATGACCGGGCCAGGGTTGGCGCCGACCACCTGCGCATCGATGCGGAAGTCCTTCAGCTTGAACTCGATCTGCCGCGACAGGGTCTCCAGTGTCTCTTCGTCGTAGCCCTTCGGCTGTGGCTTGGGATCATCCAGCAGCGCCAGCGGCGGCAGGTCGGAACCATCGCCGTTGACGCCACGGAACATCGGAATCTGGGTATCGCGCTTGGCGCGATCACTCTTCTCGATCACCGGCTCAGGGCGCGGTTCGATCTTTACCGGCTCGCGCTTGGCGCGCACCTCGGCGTCGGCCTTGCGCACTTCCTGGCGCTCCTCGCGCATCACCCGGGTCTGCTTCCACTCGCTGACTTCTTCCTTCTTGCGCTCCAGCAGCGGTGCCAGCGACATTACGCCACGGCCGATCTTCTCCATCACCGTGAACCAGGACAGCCCGGTGGCCAGGGTGATCGAGGCCAGCAGCAATACCAGCACGAACAGGTTCGCGCCCAGCGCACCGAAGCCCACCGTGAGCGAATTGCCCACCAGCTTGCCGAGAATGCCGCCGGCACTGGCGACATCGCCACTGAACAGGCGCACGTGCAGGAAGCCCGTGCCGGCGATCAGGAAACCGACCAGACCGACCAGGCGCAGCGCCGGGTCCAGATCGTTCTCGCCCTTGCTCTCGCGCTTGAGGCCGAACATGGCGATCCACGCCAGTGCGCCGAGCACCACCGGCAACAGGAAAGCGATGTAGCCGAACAGCTGCAGCAGCACGTCGGCAATCCAGGCCCCGGCGCGGCCGCCGAGGTTATGCACCGGCGCGACCACGCTGCCGGTATGCGACCAGCCCGGATCCGTGGCTGAATAGGTGAACAGACTGGCCGCCAGGTACAGCAGGGCCGGCGCGATGGCGATCAGGCCCAGATCGCGCCAGAGGCGCTGGCGGCGTGGATTGTCGGTCGTCGCCGCCGCGGCCGTGCGACGTGACGCCTTGCTGTCGTCCGACTTGGAGCGTTCAGGGACCTGCTTCGCCACCTTAGACCATACCTTTGGAATGCGCTGTTAGTGATTGATAATAAATGAGACGGCGTCAGTTTTCAGTTATGCGACGTCGGGCAAGGCAATCCGAGGCCCGGAACCACCGCTGGATGACGGCGTTCTGTTCATCGGCTTGAATCACCCTGCCCCAGCCGCCACTCTATGAGCAGCCATGGATGCTGCGCAAACATCGCCAGCGCCTTGTCCCATCTACCTTTTCGCGAGTTTACATGAGCACCAGCCTGCCCTCCCGCCACCAGCGCCTCGTCATCCTCGGTTCCGGCCCGGCCGGTTGGACCGCCGCCGTCTACGCCGCCCGTGCCAACCTGAAGCCGGTCGTCATCACCGGCCTGCAGCAGGGTGGCCAGCTGATGACCACCACCGAGGTGGACAACTGGCCGGGTGACGCCCACGGCCTGATGGGCCCGGACCTGATGGCGCGCATGCAGGCGCACGCCGAGCGCTTCGAGACCGAGGTCATCTTCGACCATATCCACACCGCCGACCTGTCGCAGCGCCCGTTCAAGCTGATCGGCGACAGTCACGAGTACACCTGCGACGCGCTGATCATCGCCACTGGCGCCACCGCCAAATACCTGGGCATCCCGACCGAAGAGACCTTCAAGGGCCGCGGCGTCTCCGCCTGCGCCACCTGTGACGGCTTCTTCTACCGCGACCAGGACGTGGTCGTGGTCGGTGGCGGCAACACCGCCGTGGAAGAGGCGCTGTACCTGTCCAACATCGCCCGCAAGGTCTACCTGGTCCACCGCCGCGACACCCTGAAGGCGGAGAAGATCATGCAGGACAAGCTGTTCAGGAAGGTCGCCGAAGGCAAGATCGAGACCGTCTGGCACCACCAGGTGGAGGAAGTGCTGGGCAACGATGCCGGCGTGACCGGCGTTCGCGTGAAGTCCACCCTGGACGGCAGCACCCGCGACATCGACGCACACGGTTTCTTCGTGGCCATCGGCCACCATCCGAACACGACCTTGTTCGACGGCCAGCTGGCGATGAACAACGGCTACCTGGAAATCCGCTCGGGCCTGGGCGGCAACGCCACCCAGACCTCGGTGGAAGGCGTGTTCGCCGCCGGCGACGTAGCCGACCAGCACTACCGCCAGGCGATCACCTCGGCCGGCTTCGGCTGCATGGCCGCACTGGTGCAGGCGCAGGTACGGGCCGACCACGATGACCGAACGGCCCGAGTAGTCGACGCGCTTGCCGAGCAGGTTCTGGCGGAAGCGGCCCT
>NZ_JBHHMJ010000588.1:0-433 GCF_042136455.1 Stenotrophomonas sp. 3diitr2024 | reverse complement strand
CGAGGCGGCGGAGATCTCGGCCATGATGTCGGTCACACGCTGCACCGAGGCGACGATCTCGCCCATGGTGCTGCCGGCCTGGTGGACCAGGCTGGAGCCCTCGGCGACCTTGCCGACGGAGTCGTCGATCAAGCCCTTGATCTCCTTGGCGGCAGCCGCCGAGCGCTGGGCGAGGGTGCGCACTTCGCTGGCGACCACGGCGAAGCCGCGGCCCTGTTCACCGGCACGCGCGGCTTCCACGGCGGCATTCAGCGCCAGGATGTTGGTCTGGAACGCAATGCCGTCGATGACGCTGATGATCTCGGTCTTGATGTCGTAGTCGATGCGATCGGCCACCGCGTCCATCCAGGTGCCATCGTCGAGCTGCTGCTTCATCGTGGCCTGCTTGCCGGTGAACACCGCACGCACGGCTTCGCCATCCTTCAGGTAGATC
>NZ_JBHHMJ010000568.1:0-4331 GCF_042136455.1 Stenotrophomonas sp. 3diitr2024 | reverse complement strand
ACTACCGAACGCGCCCCCAGCCTTTCCGGCCGGGGGCGCAGGCGGGTCAGTCGACGCTGATCCCGGCCAGGCGCTGCAGCGCCTCAGCGTACTTGGCGCGGGTGCGCTCGATGATGTCGGCCGGGATGTTCGGACCCGGGGCGGTCTTGCCCCAGTCCAGCGTCTCCAGGTAATCGCGCACGAACTGCTTGTCGTAGCTCGGCGGGCTGGTGCCCACTTCGTACTCGTCGGCCGGCCAGTAACGCGAGGAATCCGGCGTCAGCATCTCGTCCATGATGTACAGCCGGCCATCGGCGTCGGTACCGAACTCGAACTTGGTGTCGGCCAGGATGATGCCGCGCTCGCGGGCGTAATCGGCGGCGAACTTGTAGATGCGCAGGGTGGCGTCGCGCACCCGCTCGGCCAGTTCCGCACCGACCTGCTTCACCATCGCGTCGAAATCGATGTTCTCGTCATGGTCGCCGACCGCGGCCTTGGTCGAGGGCGTGAAGATCGGCTCGGGCAGCTGTTCGGCCTGGCGCAGGCCATCGGGCAGGTCGATGCCGCTGACCTTGCCGGTGCGCTGGTAATCCTTCCAGCCGCTGCCGATCAGGTAGCCGCGGGCGATCGCTTCCACCGGCACCGGCTTCAGCTTGCGGGTGACCACCGCGCGCTTGGCGTACAGGGCCGGGTCCACGCCTTCGGGCAGCACGCTGGCCACGTCGATACCGGTCAGGTGGTTGGGCATCAGGTGCGCAGTCTTGGCGAACCAGAAGTTGGAGACCTGGCAGAGCATCTCGCCCTTGCCCGGGATCGGGTCGGGCAGGACCACGTCGAACGCCGACAGGCGATCGGTGGCCACCATCAGCAGGTAGTCGCCCGGCGGGGTCCCTGCGGGCAGCCGCTCGCGCGGGATATCGAACACATCACGCACCTTGCCGCGGTGGCGCAAGGGCAGGCCGGGGAGATCGGATTGCAACAGCGTGGTTGGCACGGGCACTCCTGGGGCGTTGTCGATACGGCTGCCCAACGGACCCGGCGGGCCCGCTGACCAGCGGGCGGCCTAGTGTAAAGCCCTCCGGGCCCGCTGTGACGTAAAATGAGCGTCCATTTCGTCGGTCGACCCCGGAGCGCCATGCGCTGGTACGGAAAACTGCTCGGATTCATCGCCGGCGCCCTGCTGTTCCGGCCCAATCCGCTGTTCGGCGCGGTGGTCGGCCTGCTGATCGGCCATGCCTTTGATTCGGACTGGTTCCGCCTGAACAAGGAGAACCCGTACCGGGAGCTGGGGCTGACTTCCGAAGCCACCGATGCCGAGATCGAACGCGCCTACCGCAAGCTGATCTCGCAGTACCACCCCGACAAGCTTGGCGGCGCCGCCCCCGAGCTGCAGCAGCAGGCCGAGCAGAAGTCGCGGCGGATCAATGCCGCCTACGACCGCATCAAGTCCCTGCGCAAGCGCTGACCCACTTTCCCCTCGTTGCAAGGCCCGGCCATGTCCCACTGCCTCATCGCCCCCTCCATCCTGTCCGCCAACTTCGCCCGCCTCGGCGAGGAAGTCGACAACGTCCTCGCTGCCGGTGCGGACTGGGTCCACTTCGACGTGATGGACAACCACTACGTGCCGAACCTGACCATCGGCCCGATGGTCTGCCAGGCCCTGCGCAAGCACGGCGTCACCGCGCCGATCGACGTGCACCTGATGGTCGAGCCGGTGGACCGCATCATTCCGGACTTCGCCGAGGCCGGTGCCACCTACATCAGCTTCCACCCGGAGGCGAGCCGGCACGTGCACCGCACCATCCAGCTGATCCGCTCGCTGGGCTGCAAGCCGGGCATCGTGCTCAATCCGGCCACCCCGGTGGACATCCTCGACTGGGTGCTGGATGACCTGGACCTGGTGCTGCTGATGTCGGTCAACCCGGGCTTCGGCGGCCAGGCCTTCATCCCCTCGGCGCTGGACAAGCTGCGCGTGGTGCGCAAGATGATCGATGCCAGCGGCAAGGACATCCGCCTGGAGATCGACGGTGGCGTGAAGGCCGACAACATCGGTGAGATCGCTGCCGCCGGCGCCGATACCTTCGTCGCCGGCTCGGCCATCTTCAACGCCAGGACCAGCTACCAGGACGTGATCGCGCAGATGCGCGCGAACGTCGCTGCGGCACGGGGCTGAGCCATGAGTACGGTGGCCGTGTTGAACATCCGCCCGGCCACCATGGCCGATGCTGGCCTGATCCTGCATTTCATCCGCGAGCTGGCCATCTACGAGAAGGCCGAGCATTCGGTGCAGACCGATGAGATCGGCATCGCCGAAAGCCTGTTCGGACCCGATGCCACTGCACGTGCACTGATCTGCGAAGCCGGTGGTGAAGCGATCGGCTATGCGGTGTATTTCTACAACTACTCCACCTGGCTGGGCCGCAAGGGCATCTACCTGGAAGACCTCTATGTCAGCCAGGAAAAGCGTGGCGCGGGTGCCGGCAAGGCGCTGCTGAAGTACATCGCACGCCAGGCCGTGGCCGAAGGCTGCGGCCGTTTCGAATGGTCGGTGCTGGACTGGAACACTCCGGCCATCGCGTTCTACACCGCCGCCGGCGCCAAACCGCAGGACGAGTGGACCGTGTACCGGCTGCAGGGCCAGGCATTGCACGATTTCGCCAACGGGTGAGGCGTGTGGTGGGTGCGAACCTTGGTTCGCACTCCCTGGGTACCCGCCCCCCAAAAAAAAAGCCACGCCAATCACTGGCGTGGCCTCGCTGCATGCGTGGGAGGCTGATCCTGCCTCCATCCGTCGTCCCTGCTATGGCCTTCCATTCTCCAGCAGCTGAATGACACCTGCGTGACATTCACTGCGGGCAAACAGTGCATTGCTAGCCTGTGCCGCCCTGACCTGGAAGTACCGCATGACCACCCCGCGCTGGCGCCTGATCCTCAACGGCAAATCGGCTGGCAACGATGAACTGCGCGGCGCCGTGGGCCATTGGCGCGGGCAGGGCGTGCAGCTGGAGGTGCGGGTGACCTGGGAAGACGGTGACGCCGAACGCTACGTTGCCGAGGCCATCAATCATGGCGTGGACGTGATCGTGGCGGCCGGTGGCGATGGCACGCTCAGCGCGGTGGCCGAGACGCTGGCCCATCGTGAGGAACCGGCGGAAGCGCTGCCTTCGCTGGCGTTGATTCCGATGGGGACCGCCAACGACTTCGCCACGTCGGCAGGCATTCCCACTGAGCCCGGCGATGCCCTCGCGCTGATCGGCCAGGTGCCGGCACGGTCCATCGACCTGTTGCGCGTGGATGCCGATGGCACGCCCTGGTGGTGCGCCAACCTCGCCAGCGGTGGCTTCGGTACGCAGGTGACGGTGGAGACCGATGCCGGATTGAAGAAGATGCTCGGTGGGCTGGCCTACGTGATCACCGGCATCGCCAAGCTGGGCCGCATCGAGCCGATCGCCGCGCGGCTGTCCGGCCCGGATTTCGCGTGGGAAGGTGACTTCATCGCGCTCGGCATCGGCAATGGCCGGCAGGCCGGCGGTGGCCAGCAGCTGTGCCCGCAGGCACTGATCGATGATGGACTGCTGGATGTGACCGTGCTTCCGGAACTGGAAGGGGAGGTCGCCGCCACCCTCGGCCAGATGCTGAAGTCCGGTACCCAGGCCGCACTGGAACAGCTGGCCACACGGGCGCGGCTGTCGTGGCTGCAGATCGATGCGCCCAAGGCGCTGACCCTGAATCTGGACGGCGAACCGGTGCAGGCCCGTCGCTTTCGCGTCGAGTGCGTGCCGGGCAGGGTGCGGATGCATCTGCCGACCGGATGCCCGTTGCTGGAGGGGCAGGGGTAGAGTCATCAGTCCCCGTGGCCACTGCGGGCGTCCGGTGGTTCAGTTTCCCAGGGTTCCCCTGCCGCGCAAGCTGCGATACAGTCGAGGGGTGTCCAGCCTGACGACCCCGCATACTCTTTCTTCCGCACGCCGTTGGTGGCGATGGTGGCCCGTTGCCGTCGTCCGCCCCCATAACGCTGTGTCCCGGAAGGAAAGTCGTCTTGAACTCGCACGCTCAGTTTCAGCAGCAGGCCGCTGAAGGCCACACCCACATTCCCGTCGTCCGCGAAGTGCTGTCCGACCTGGACACGCCGCTTTCGGTCTATCTGAAGCTCGCCGACGGCCCCAATACCTACCTGTTTGAATCCGTCGAAGGCGGCGAGCGCTTTGGTCGTTACTCGATCATCGGCCTGCCGGCGCGCCGCGTGTATGCCTTCCACGGCCATACGCTGACCGTGCGCGAAGACGGCCAGGTGGTGGACACCCGCGAGGTAGCCGATCCCTTCGCCGAAGTCGAGGCGCTGCGCAGCGCCC
>NZ_JBHHMJ010000563.1:0-269 GCF_042136455.1 Stenotrophomonas sp. 3diitr2024 | reverse complement strand
GATCTGATGACCGACGCGCCGTCGCCGATCGTCGACGCGCAGCTGGCCGAAGTGCACATCCAGGTTCGCCCCAAGACCAACTGATCAGGAGATCCAGGCAATGACCGAGTTTGCGTTTTCGCTGGAGTGGGAAAAGCTGGCCACGCTGAAGCCGGCGTTCGACAAGGTTTCCGGGCGTGGCACGCTCACCGCCGCCAACTCCACCCCGCTGACCGACGGTGCCGCTGCAGTGCTGCTGGCCAGTGAAGAGTGGGCACGCGCGCATGGCC